>JAMFRW010000199.1 GCA_026224975.1 Rhodoferax sp.
CACGGCGTTCTCGGTTGGATGATTCGGTCTATTCGACTTCCGGACGGGATTCGTTCGGCTTGACACGCTGGCTCAAGCGGTCGAGCACGAAGGGTGACACGAACTTGGAAACATCACCGCCCAAGGTGGCAATCTCGCGGACGAAGGTGCCGGAGACGAACTGGTATTGATCACTCGGTGTGAGGAAGACGGTTTCCACATCGGGCATCAACTGGCGGTTCATGCCGGCCATCTGGAATTCGTATTCGAAGTCGCTGACGGCGCGCAGGCCGCGCACCACGACTTTGCCACCATGCTCGACGACGAAGTCGCGCAGCAGGCCGCGAAACGCCATGACTTCGACGTTCGGGTACTTGGCCGCGAGCTCGGTCGCAATCTCCAGCCGCTCTGCGATGGTGAACATCGTGCGCTTGTGGTGCCCTGCCGCCACGGCCACGATCAGGCGCTCGAACAAACGGCTGGCACGCCGCATCAGGTCTTGATGGCCGAGCGTCATCGGGTCGAAGGTTCCCGGGTACACGCCCGTGAGTCGGGTCACTGAAGTCATTGCACGCTCCTCGCAGATTTGCGGTTTCGGGCGCAGTGTAGCCCGTGCCCATGAGTGGCTTCAAACACGCTGCAGCAGATGAAAGTGCACCGCGCCGGCGCGCCCGTGCTTGTGCAGCGAGAGCCCGCGCGCCGCGAGTGCCTCGGGCGGCACGGCTTCGGCCATCTCGAGGTAGACGAAGCCCTGCGGCACGACGATGCGAACGGCGGCGTCGAGCGCGGGCACGGCCAGTGGCGCATCGAAGGGGGGATCGAGAAAGATCAGCTCGAAGGAATCGGCGCCGCAGCGCGCCATCCACGCGAGCGCGTCGGCGTTTTCGACGCGCAGGTTGGCGGCTTTCAGCCGCTCCTTGCTCGCCGTCAGGCTGCGCGCCAGCGTGCGGTCGCGCTCCAGCAGCGTCACCTCCGACGCACCTCGTGAGGCCGCTTCGAAACCGAGTGCGCCCGAGCCGGCAAAGGCATCGAGACAGCGCCAGCCCGACAGGTTTTGCCCGAGCCAGTTGAACAGCGTTTCGCGCACGCGGTCGGGCGTGGGGCGCAAACCCGGCGTGTCGGCCACGGGCAGCTTGCTGCGCTTCCACTCGCCGCCGATGATGCGCACTTCGCGCGGCAGCGCGGGGCGTGGCGGGGCGGTCACAGGCGCGCGCTCATTGCCGCACCGGGATGCCGTCGCGCGCCATCAGCGCCTTGGCCTGGCCGACGGTGAACTCGCCGTAGTGAAAGATGCTCGCGGCGAGCACCGCATCGGCCCCGCCGACGCGGATGCCTTCGGAAAGATGCTCCAGCGCGCCGACGCCCCCCGAAGCAATCACCGGCACGCTCACCGCATCGCTCACCGCGCGCGTGAGTTCCAGGTCGAAGCCGATCTTGGTGCCATCGCGGTCCATGCTGGTGAGCAGGATCTCGCCGGCGCCGTGTTCGGTCATCTGGCGCGCCCAGGCCACGGCATCGAGCCCGGTGTTCTTGCGCCCGCCGTGGGTGTACACATCCCAGCCGGCACCGCGCGCCGCCAGGTCGTCGCCCGCACGGCGCTTTGCGTCGATCGCGACGACGATGCACTGCGCGCCGTACTTGGACGAGGCATCACGGATCACCTGCGGGTTGGCCACGGCGGCCGAGTTGAAGCTGACCTTGTCGGCGCCGGCGTTCAGCAGCCGCCGCACGTCTTCGACCACCCGCACGCCGCCGCCGACCGTGAGCGGAATGAAGACCTTGGACGCCACCGCTTCGATGATGTGCAGGATCAGGTCACGGCCGTCGCTGGTAGCGGTGATGTCGAGAAAGGTCAGCTCGTCGGCGCCTTGCTCGTTATAGCGCGCGGCAATCTCCACCGGATCGCCGGCGTCGCGCAGTTCGACGAAGTTGACGCCCTTGACGACGCGTCCGCCGGTGACGTCGAGGCAGGGAATGATTCGTTTGGCAAGCATGGCGGCATTATCCCAGCGCCCTGTGGTCTGCGCGGCAACGCATCGGGATGAAACCCGCGGCCCCGTTCGTATACCCCGCGGGAGAAAACCGACTCCCCGATAAGCACTATTCGACAACCCACAGGAGAACCGCATGATGAAGACCAAACTCGCGTCTGCCGCCACTGCCGCCGCTGCCGTCTTGGCGATGCTGACTGCCCTCCCGGCCGCCGCGCACGACATCGTGTACACCGGCACGCTCAGCGGCTTGGCCGAATCACCGGCCAACAACTCGCCGGGCATCGGCTTCACGACGATCACATTCAACGACCACGACTTCTCGATGCGCGTCGAGGTGACTTTCTCCGGCCTGAGCGGCGACACTACCGCCTCGCACATCCACTGCTGCACCGCCAACCCCGGTGCCGCGACGGCGGGCGTAGCGACGCAGTTGCCGTCGTTCGGCGGGTTTCTGCTGGGCGTCAAGTCCGGCAGCTACGACCACACGTTCGACATGACCCAACTGTCGAGCTGGAACGGTGCCTTCGTGACGGCCAACGGTGGCACGACAGGCGCGGCGTTCTCGACCCTGCTGCAGGGTTTCGCCGACGGCAAGGCCTATCTCAACATCCACACGACCGCGGTCGGTTCCGGCGAGATTCGCGCCTTCCCGCAACTGGCACCGGTGCCGGAACCGGAAACCTGGGCGTTGATGGTCGCGGGGCTGGGCGGCGTGGCGTGGAGCGTGCGGCGACGGAAGGTGCTGGCCTGAGTTCGAGTCGCCTGCGATTCAACCTGCCAGCTCATCGGCGCGGGTCTGCGCGGCAGCGAAGTCGAGTGCGCCGGTGTAGATCGCCCGGCCACAGATGACGCCTTGCACGCCCTGGTCTTCGACGGCGCACAGGCGTTCGATGTCTGCCAGGTCGCTCAGGCCGCCCGAGGCGATCACGGGGATGGTGAGCGCCTGCGCGAGCTTGACGGTGGCTTCGATGTTGATGCCGGTGAGCATGCCATCGCGGCCGATGTCGGTGTAGATCACGCCTTCGACGCCGTAGTCCTGGAATTTTTTCGCGAGGTCGACGACTTCGTGCCCGGTGAGCTTGCTCCAGCCGTCGGTCGCGACCTTGCCGTCCTTCGCGTCCAGCCCGACGATGATGTGGCCGCCGAAGGCCGAACACGCATCGCGCAGGAATCCCGGGTTCTTGACCGCCGCCGTGCCGATGATGATGAAGCTCAGGCCGTCGTCGAGGTAGCGCTCGATCGTGTCGAGATCGCGGATGCCGCCACCAAGCTGCACCGGAATCTCGTCGCCGACCTCGGCCAGGATCGCCTTGATCGCACTCTCGTTGACCGGCTTGCCGG
>JAMFRW010000200.1 GCA_026224975.1 Rhodoferax sp.
ACCCTGGCGCTGGAGCGCCTCTCGGCGCTCGTCGACGGGGAGCTCGAACCTACCGCCGTGGGACAAGCCTGCGCGCATTGGCGCGAGGACGCCGCCTCGCGGTCGACCTGGCATGCCTATCAGTTGATCGGCGACGTGCTGCGTTCCGATGATCTGGCGAGCGATGCGGGCCCGGATTCGGCCTTCCTGACGTCGCTGCGCGCGAAGCTCGCGGCCGAGCCGGTCGTGCTGGCGCCCGGGCCTTTGCTGGCGCCGCCCGAAGCGGATGAGCCTATCGTCGTGCGTGTCGCGAATGGCGCGACAACGTCGGTGCGTTCTTCGCGCTCATCGCGCTGGTCGTGGATGGCGCCTTCGGCCGTGGCGGCGGGCTTTGTCGTCGTCGCGGGGGTGATGATGGTGTCGCGCAATGGTGATCTCTCGATCGCTTCCGGCGCGGATGGCAAGAAGCTCGTCGCGGAGGTCGTGGCGCCTTCGCCCCAGCCGATGACGCCATCGCTCGCCACCACGCTGCAGCCACAGGCACAGCCGCGAACCGTCCTCGTCGACAGCACCATGATCCGCGACGCTCGCCTCGACCGCTACCTCGCTGCGCACAAACAATTCGCCGGCAGTTCGGTACTCGGCGTGCCGTCGGTCTTCCTGCGCAACGCGACGGCAGACGCCTCCAATCGCTGACTTGCCCACTCGCCGCTTCATGCTGTTCCGCCCGTTCTCCGCGCTGGCTTTGTTCGGCGCTGTCTGCGCTTTCATGCCTTCGGCCTGGGCCCCAGCGGGCGGTGCGATCCAACCGCCCGCGCCGGCTCAGGAGGTCCGCACCTGGCTGCTGCGCATCCATGAGGCAGCGAGCCGTCGCAACTTCCAGGGTACTTTCGTCGTCAGCGCTGGCGGCGCGGTGTCGAGCGCGCGCATCGCGCACTTTTGCGAAGGCAATGACCAGTTCGAACGCAGCGAATCACTCGACGGCCAGGCGCGCCGCGTGTTCCGCCACAACGATGTGGTCTACACCGTGTGGCCCGGTGCGCGCGTCGCATTGGTCGAAAAACGCGGCCTGCTGACCTCGTTCCCGGCCTTGCTCCAGGCCGGTGACGACCACATCGTCGACTTCTACGATGTGCGTGCGCAAGGCTCCGACCGTGTGGCTGGCCAGGAAGCCAACGTGCTGCTGGTGTCGCCCAAGGACAAGCTGCGCTATGGCTATCGGCTCTGGGCCGACAAGGCGTCGGGCCTGCTGCTGCGTGCCGATGTGCTAGGCGAGCAAAACCAGGTGCTGGAAAGCTCCGCGTTCTCGGATGTGGTGATCGGCGTCAAGCCGCAGCCCGAGAGCGTGTTGCAGCCGATGAAGAAGCTCGAAGGCTACCGCGTGCTGCGCCCGGTGCTCACGCCGACCAGCCTCGGCGCCGAGGGCTGGTCGCTCGCTCAGCCGGCCAAGGGCTTTCGCCAGGTCAGCTGCGTCAAGCGGCCGATGGATGGCGTGGGACTGCCCGACAAGGACGGCATGGCGCCCGACCACGTCGTGCAAACCATCTACTCCGATGGCCTGACGTATGTGTCGGTCTTCATCGAGCCCTTCAACCCGCAACGCCATCCGCGTGAGATGCTCGCGGCGGTCGGCGCCACGCAGACCTTGATGAAGAAGCTTGGCGATTCGTGGATCACCGTGGTCGGCGATGTACCGCCTGACACCTTGAGCCAGTTCGTGAGCGGGCTGCAGCGCAAGAAGTAGGGTTCGAGTTCCAAAAGGCAGGCGATGCAAACACAGATGAAGATGCGGGTGGATTCCTTGGCAACCGTGCTGCAGCGGCGCGTCTGGCTCGCCGCGTTGGCGCTTGGCATGGGCGTGGCGGCCACGCTGGCGCCGGCCCCGGTGCATGCGCAGTCCCTGCCCGATTTCAGCGAACTCGTCGAGCGGGTCGGCCCGGCCGTTGTCAACGTGCGGACCACCGAAAAGCGCAACGCGCGCGCCACCGGCAACGGCGAGATCGACGAAGACATGCTGGAGTTCTTCCGTCGCTTCGGCATCCCCATGCCCAACCGGCCCACGCCGCGCGGCCAGCAGCCGGCGCCCACGCCCGCGCCCGAAGCCGATCCGCAAACGCGTGGCGTCGGCTCGGGTTTCATCATCAGCGGTGATGGGTATGTGATGACCAATGCGCACGTGGTCGATGGTGCCGAGGAAGTCTTCGTCACGCTCACCGACAAGCGCGAGTTCAAGGCCAAGATCATCGGCGCCGACAAGCGCTCCGATGTGGCACTGGTCAAGATCGAGGCCACCGGTTTGCCCTTCGTCAAGATCGGCGACGTGAACCGGCTCAAGGTCGGCGAATGGGTGATCGCCATCGGCTCGCCGTTCGGGTTGGAGAGCACCGTGACAGCGGGCATCGTCAGCGCCAAGTCACGCGACACCGGTGAATTTCTGCCGCTGATCCAGACCGATGTGGCCATCAACCCCGGCAACTCCGGCGGCCCGCTGATCAACATGCGCGGCGAGGTCGTCGGCATCAACTCGCAGATCTACAGCCGGTCCGGCGGCTACATGGGCATCTCGTTCGCGATCCCGATCGACGAGGCTTCACGCGTCTCCGAGCAGCTCAAGGCCAACGGCCGCGTGAGCCGCGGCAAGATCGGCGTGACCATCGATCAGGTGACCAAGGAAGTTGCCGAATCCATCGGCCTGGGCAAACCCATCGGTGCGCTGGTGCGCAGCGTCGAGAGCGGTGGCCCGGCCGACAAGGCCGGTGTGGAAGCGGGCGACATCATCACCAAGGTCGAAGGCCGTGCGGTCGAGAGGGCCGGCGACCTGCCGCGCATCGTGGCAGGCGTGAAGCCCGGCAGCAAGGCGACGATCCAGGTCTTTCGCCGCGGCAACTACCGCGACCTGAGCGTCACGGTGGCCGAGTTCGAAGCCGAGCGTACTGCCAAGGCAGGCGGCCCGACCGAGCCCAAGCCGATCGCGTCTGCCGGCGCGTTGGGTTTGGCCGTTGTCGACCTCACCGATGTGCAAAAGCGTGAATTGAAGGTCAAGGGCGGCGTTCGCGTCGAGACGGCCGAAGGCGCCGGAGCACGCGCTGGCGTGCGTGAAGGCGATGTGATCCTGGCCGTCGACAACACCGAAATCACCG
>JAMFRW010000201.1 GCA_026224975.1 Rhodoferax sp.
AGCCCGCGCCACCGCAACAAAGATATCCAGATGGAGGACTGAACCGCCGCGACGCGGCGGGAATGACTAATGACCAAGGCCTAATGTCGAATGAACAAAAAGTTCATCCTCGAGCGGAAGGGTTCTCTTAATTGGTCATTAGACATTCGTCATTAGTCATTTCATTCTTCCCCCCATGCCCGACCTTGCCTTCGACCAGATCCCACTTGCCACCGGCCTCGTAAGCGCGGTTCTTCTCCGGCGGCAGCGGCTGCGTGGCGCCGGTGGTGATCGTGAGCGCTTCGAGCGATGGGTTGAACGAAGTGCTGTAGCTCAGGTAGTAAGACTGCGATTCGGTCGGCTGCCAGATGCTGCCCAGCCGCACGCTGGTGAAGTTGACCGTCTGGTCCTGCCGTGCCGAGGTTGTGCTGCCCTTGGTGTTGGTGGCGTTGAGCGAGTTGCCGATCGACGCCTGATATCGATCGTGCCGCAAGCCGCCGACCAGCTTGAACTGCGGGCTCAGCTCGGCCGTGTCGTTCACATAAGCCGCCAGCGTGTTGGCGCTGCTCGCTGCGAGATTGCCAGTGCCACGCGTCACCGAGGGCGAGTCCACATACGCAGGGTCCACCAGCGGCTCGCAGGCCACATAACCCGAGGTGCCACCGGCCGGGTTGAGCGCCACGCCGTTGCAACTGCCGTTGCGGTAATAGGCCTGGTTGACGTAGCTGTCGTGGCCGAACTCGGCACCGGCCAGCACGTTGTGCTTGACGGTGCCGGTTTCCAGCTTTGCGCTCAGCTCGGTCTGGTTGAAGAGCGACTTGTCGTGGATCACGCGGTCGTGGCTTTGCAGGCGCACGCTCAGTTGATCGAGCGGCAGCGTGCTGGTGGCGGCCGGTGAGAGCACCGCAAAGCCGGCCGCGCCGACCGTGCCCAGCGTCTGCGAGGCGGTCTCGACGGCGTTGACGCGAACGTCGTTGTACTGCGTCTGGTTGCGCAGCTTGAGCGTCGGCGAGAAGCTGTGTTCGATGGTCGCGCTGAGGGCTCCCACATCTTGAATCAAGCGGTCATTGGTGAACCCGTAGAACGCATCGCGATCGACCTTCACTGCGGTGCCGTTGAGCGGTGAAACGCCGTAGTCCGGCATGTCGTGGTTGTGCTGGATCAGCGCCGACATCGTGATCTCGGTCGGCGAGCCGATGCCGAACTTCAGCGATGGCGCGATGCCGTAGTCGCGGTTCTTCATCTCGTCGCGCGTGGTCGGCTTGCCGTCTTGCGCCATCGCGGCGATCCGGAACGCGGCGTCTTCGGTCAGCGCCTGGTTGTGATCCACCGTCGTGCGCACCATCCCGTTGGTCGTGACCGACGCCGAGACTTCGGTCGCCTGCTTGAGCGACGGTTTCTTGAGCACCTGGTTGATGACGCCGCCGGTCGAGCCGCGGCCGAAGAGCATGGACGAAGGGCCCATCAGCACCTCGACCGAATCGAGCGCGAAGGTGTCGCGGTAGTACTGGCCGCGGTCGCGAAAGCCGTCGAGGTAGATATCGGTCCGGGCGGTGAAACCGTTCAGGTTGATGTTGTTGCCGATCTGGCCGCCTTCGGCGCCGCCAAGGGTGATGCCCGGCACGTTGCGCAGCGCGTCTGCGAGCGAGGTGGCGCCTTGCGTCTGCAGCATCGCCTTGTTGAGGACCGTGACCGATTGCGGCGCGTCGCGCAGATCGGCTGGCAGCTTGCCGAGCGAGCTGGTGCCGGCATTGAAGGCCTCGCGGTCACGGCTGCCTTCGACGGTGACGACGGGCAGAGTGGACTGGGCGACCTGCGTGGCCGGCGCCGAGGCAGGCGACACAGCTTGCTGAGACCAAGCGGCGGGCGCGGTAAACAACGCGAGCAAGGCGGTGGCGATGGGGGTTCGGCGGATCATGCGGCGATGCTTTCGGAGATGCTTTCAAACGACTAAACGCGGATAGTAAATGCGAATCGCTCTCATTATAGTTTGAGGTTTTGTGCCTTTACGGGCGATGCGCGTAAAGCTCTGCAAAGCCCTTGCTACACCTCTGCAAAGCCTCTGCAGCGCATCGGTGCGCACATGTCCGAAAACGGCGAGGCAACGCCGCCACGATCGACATAATCGGCACCATGCCCTTCGATGCCGACGCCGCTTACCTGGCCATCACCTCCCGCGATGCACGCTTCGACGGGCGCTTCTTCGTCGGCGTCACGTCCACCGGCATTTACTGCCGCCCGATCTGCCGCGTACGCACGCCGATGCGGAAGAACTGCCGCTTCTTCGACACCCACGCGCAGGCCGAAGCCGCATCGTTTCGTCCCTGCATGAAGTGCCGGCCGGAAATCGCGCCCGGCGCCGGCCTGCCGTGGACGGTGATGGACGCCTCGCGCACCCTCGCTCGCCAGGCCGCCGACGAGCTCGATGCGCAAGCCGCCAGCGGTAACACGCCCAGCCTCGCCGAGCTGGCCGCGAAACTCGGCGTGAGCGACCGCCACCTGCGCCGCATCTTTCTCACCGAGCATGGCGTGACGCCCCTGCAATACCTGCAGACGCGGCGCCTCTTGCTCGCCAAGCAATTGCTGACCGATTCGAGCCTGCCCGTGTCGCAAGTGGCGCTGGCGAGCGGCTTCAAGAGTTTGCGGCGCTTCAATGCGGCATTTGCGGAGAGCTACCGGATGAGCCCGAGCCGGCTGCGGGGTAAGGCGGCTGTGGATGAAGAAGGCGCTGGGGTGGCCGGCAAGGTGCCTGTGAGAGTTGCAGGAAAAGGCGCCACGGCCACGAACTCGTCGACAACCGCAAACGCAGCATCGACCTCGACCGGCATCGACGCCGTCTGCGTCACCCTCGCCTACCGCGCGCCGTATGACGTGGCGGCGCTGCTGCGCTTCATCACACTGCGCGCCATTCCCGGCGTCGAAGCGGTCGAAGGCCACACCATTCGCCGCACCTTGCGCGCCGGCACCGTGAGCGAACACGCGGGCTGGATAGAAACCCGCTTCGACGATCGCACGGCCACCGTCCGCCTGCGCTTCGCGCCAGAACTCGCCGCTGCCAGCGGCCGCGTGCTCGCGGCCGTGCGGCGCTGGCTGGACCTGGATGCCTCGCCGCAGACCATCGATGCCGCGCTCGCCAACCTGCCCGGCGCGCCCGGCCTGCGCTTGCCGGGCAGCCTCGATGCCTTCGAGCTGGCGGTGCGCGCCGTGCTCGGCCAGCAGGTCACCGTGGCCGCCGCGCGCACGCTGGCGCGGCGCTTGGTAGAACGCTTCGGCGAGCCGCTTGCCACGCCGTGGGACGATGCGCAGCGCGCGTTTCCGTCGCCCGCACTGATCGCCGATCTGGCCGTCGATCAGATCGCAGAACTCGGCATCATCCGCACACGGGCCGGCGCCATCATCGCCATCGCCAAGGCATGGCCCCGGATCGCGCCGCTCCTCGGTGTGCGCTCGCGAGCCGAGCCGCTGATCGAAGCGCTGGTCGAGCTGCCCGGCATCGGCCCGTGGACGGCGCACTACATCGCGATGCGCGCACTCGGCTGGCCCGATGCCTTTCCGCCCAATGATGTGGCGGTGCTCAAGGCCATCAAGCAGCTTTTCGACACCACCTCACAGCGCGAAGCCGATGTGCACGCGCGCAACTGGCAGCCCTGGCGTTCCTACGCCGTGCTGCGCCTTTGGAACAGCCTGGAGACACCCAAGACATGAGCACCATCCACACCGCCATCCGCGCCGCCTGCACCGCGCAAGCCACCGTCGAGACGCCGCTCGGCCCGCTGCTGATCGTCCGCACCGCCAAGGGCCTGGCCGGCACCTGGTTCGACGGTCAGAAGCACCACCCCGGCGAACTCGGTGCGCCCGATGCGCCACACGACCCGCTGCTCGCCCGCACCGCCGATGAACTGAAGCGCTACTTCGCCGGCGAGAGCAACAGTTTCGACGTGCCGCTCGACCTGCTCGGCACGCCCTTCCAGCGCGCCGTGTGGCAGGCGCTGCTGGCCATTCCTGCCGGTCACACCAGCACCTATGGCACGATCGCGCGCGACCTCGGCGCCGCGGCCGCGGTGCGTGCCGTGGGCGGTGCGGTCGGGCGCAACCCGGTTTCGGTGATCGTGCCCTGCCACCGCGTCGTTGGCGCGGACGGATCGCTCACCGGCTACGCCGGCGGCGTTGAACGCAAGCAGGCGATGCTGACGCTGGAAGCCCGCCGGACGTCGCCACATCACCCGATCGGCAAGGGTTCGCGCCACAGCGCAGCCCAGCCCGCAACACGCGCCATCGCCAACGCATGAGACCCACAGACATCGCGCAGTTGATCTCGCTCGCCGCCATGTGGGGCGGCTCCTTCCTCTTCATGCGCATGGGCGCGGCGGAGTTCGGGCCGATCGCACTCGTGGCCGTTCGCGTGATCGGCGCGGCGCTGATGCTCATGCCGATGCTCGTGTTGCGCGGCCAGTGGCCGGCGCTGCGCGCGAACTGGCGCCACATCTTCGTCGTCGGCCTGACCAACTCGGCACTGCCGTTCCTGTGCTTTGCCTACGCGGCCCTGTCGATCACGGCTGGGCTCTCTGCCATCTTCAACGCCGCGGCGCCTTTGCTGGGCGCGCTCATCGCGTGGCTGTGGCTCAAGGACCGCCTCACGCCCCCGCGCGTGGCGGGCCTGCTGATCGGCTTTGCCGGCGTGCTGTGGCTCGCCTGGGACAAGGCGAGCTTCAAGGCCGGCGGCTCCGGCTGGGCCGTAGTGGCCTGCCTCATCGGCACGGTGTTCTACGGGCTCTCGGCGGCGCTCGCGAAGCGCTGGCTGGTGGGCGTGGCGCCGCTCGCGGTAGCGGCGGGCAGCCAGTGCTCCGCGGGCCTCTTCATGCTGATCCCCGCCATCGTCTGGTGGCCGGCAAGCAATCCATCGGCGCATGTTTGGATGGCCGCGGCGCTGCTGGCCATCGTGAGCACCGGCCTGGCCTACGTGCTGTTCTTCAAGTTGAACGCAAGCATCGGACCCTCGAACGCGATCACCGTCACTTTCCTCGTGCCGGTGTTCGCGATGGCCTGGGGCTGGATGTTCCTGGGCGAAGGAGTCACGCCCACGATGGCTGTCGGCTGTTGCGTGATCCTGCTCGGGACCGGGCTCTCGACCGGCTTGATTCGCGGGCCGGCGCGGGTGGCGGCTGCAGGCTGATCTCAAGCCTGATCGCGCACCCACGCGTCGTACCGCGCCTTCGTCGCCGCATCCGACGGATACAGCCCCGGCAGCGGCACGCCGCGTTCGACCTCGCGCATGATCCAGCCTTCGAGCCGCTCCTGCTCCACGGACGCGGCGATCACGTCACCGAGCAAGGCCGCGGGGATCAGCACCGCGCCATCGGCATCGACCACCACAACGTCGTTCGGCATCACCGCCACGCCGCCGCAACCGATGGGCTCCTGCCAGCCGACAAAGGTCAGCCCCGTCACCGAGGCGGGCGCCGCCGTGCCCTGGCACCACACCGGCAGGCCGGTGCCGAGCACCCCCGCCAGATCGCGCACCACGCCGTCGCTCACCAGCCCGGCCACGCCGCGCCTTTGCATGCGGGCGCAGAGGATGTCGCCGAAGATGCCGGCATCCGTCACGCCCATGGCATCGACCACCGCCACGCAACCCGCAGGCATGGCCTCGATGGCCGCACGTGTGGAAATCGGCGAGGCCCACGAAGCCGGCGTGGCCAGGTCTTCGCGGGCAGGCACGAAGCGCAGCGTGAACGCCCGCCCCACCACCCGCGGCTGCCCCGCCGCCAACGGCCGCGTACCGCGCATCCACACATTGCGCAGGCCCTTCTTGAGCAGCACCGTGGTGATGGTCGCGGTGGAGACGCGCGATAGGATCGCGATGGCTTCGGCTGTCAGGGACATTGAAAGGCTCTTCCGGTGAGATTTTATCGGCGGCGCATCTTGCGGGCGGCGGGGAACGCGTCAAGTGGGGTTCGCCGATGTCTGCACCGCGCTCACGGATGGCGGCCGATCAGGCAGGCTTATCGCCTGCATGTGCATTACTTTATTGAAGTCGCAGGCTTTTTCGCGCAAGCCCAATTCCACTGCGGCGCAAAACAGGTTATGCCTGAAGATCCGCCGACGAGTTCTTGAGGCAATGACCGCAATCCCCTC
>JAMFRW010000021.1 GCA_026224975.1 Rhodoferax sp.
CAGCTCGTGGCTCACGAAGCTGATGGCCGGCGCGGGTTACAGCCTCGGCTCTACCCTCACCTTCGTGCTGGTGCTGAACTTCGGCGCGATGATCGGCGCGGTGGGCGGCGGCTGGCTGGCCGACCGTTTCCACATCAAATACGTGCTGGTCGGCATGTATGTGCTGGCGGCGGTGTCGATCACCTTGTTGGGCTACCGCGTGCCGACCGAAGTGCTGTTCATCCTGGTGGGACTGGCCGGCGCCTCGACCATCGGCACCCAGATCGTCACCTATGCCTATGTGGGCCAGTTCTACCCGATGGCGGTGCGCGCCACGGGCATCGGCTGGGCATCGGGTGTCGGCCGAAGCGGCGCGATCCTGGCGCCCATCGTCATCGGCAGCCTGGTCGGCCTGGCGCTGCCCTTGCAGCAGAACTTCATGGCCATCGCGATCCCGGCCGTCATCGCCGCCATCGCGGTGACGCTGATCGACCACAAACGGTCCAGCGGTTCGCAGCGTCAGGATTCGACAGCCGGGGCCGACGGCAGTGCATCGATCGGCTCTCGGCTTCCGATGGCCGCGAAGTAGCCGCCGGCTGTCAGACCGGCACGCCAACGGCGCTGACTGGCGCCGCGCGCGCCTGCAACCCGACGAACGCGAAGTCAAGCTCCGGCGCGAGCCCACTGACGATGCGGGCGATGCTCTTGCCCGATCCACACGAATGCGTCCAACCCAGGGTGCCGTGGCCTGTGTTGAGGTACAGGTTGGCGATCTTCGAGCGGCCGATGATGGGCACGTTCGATGGCGTGGCCGGGCGCAGGCCGGTCCAGAACTGGGCCTGTTCGGTGTCGCCGGCGCCGGGGAAGAGTTCTTCGGTGCGACGCACGATGGCCTCGCAGCGCACGCGGTTCAGGTCGCGGTCGTAGCCGTTCAGTTCGGCCGTGCCGGCGATGCGCAGGCGGTTGCCCAGGCGCGAGAAGACGAGCTTGTATTCGTCGTCGGTCAACGAGACCTGATGCGCCATCGATTCGTCCTTCACCGGCAGCGTCACCGAGTAACCCTTGGCCGGATAGATCGGCAGATGGATGCCCAGCGGCGCGGCATACAGCGGGCTTAAGGATCCCATCGCGAGCACGTAGGCATCGCCACGAACGCGCTGGAAGCGGCCTTCGGCATCGGTGGCTTCGACGTGATCGATCTTGCCACCGGCTTCGCGCAGCGCAGTGACCGTGTGGCTCATGAGGAAGCGCACGCCATCGGCCTCGCAGCGCGCGACCAGTTCGCGTGCAAAGCGGTTGGCATCGCCCGATTCGTCTTCGGCGGTGTAGGTGGCACCAGCAAGTTGCGGGCGGATGTGGCGCAGCGCGGGCTCCAGGCGCACCGCTTCATCAGCCGAGATCACGCGGCGGTCGCAGCCGAGTTCACGCATCTGGGCGGCCGGGCCTTCGGCGCCGTCGAACTCTTTCTGGCTGGTGTAGAAATGCAGGATGCCCTGGGCGCGCTCGTCGTAGGCGATGCCGATGTCACGCCGCAAGGCCTGCAGCGTGTCGCGGCTGTAGGTGCCCAGGCGCACGATCTGCTCGATGTTGTGGCGAGTGCGGGCCGGGGTGCATTCGCGCAGGAACTGCAGGCCCCACAGCCACTGCCGCATGTCGGCGCGGATGCGAAACAGCAGCGGTGCATCTTCGCGCCCCAGCCACTTCAGCACCTTCAACGGCGCGCTGGGGTTGGCCCATGGCTCGGCGTGGCTGACGGAGATCTGCCCGCCGTTGGCGAAGCTGGTTTCGGCCGCTGGCGTGGCCTGCCGGTCGATGACGGTGACCTCGTGACCTTGCTGGCGAAGGAAATAGGCCGAGGTGACGCCGAGCAGGCCGGCGCCGAGAACGATGACTTTCATGGAGAGCTCCAAAGGGAACATGGCTCGCATGGCGTGCGCCACACGTGCTGCCGCTCCCCCTGTCCTTGGTACCTGAGAGATTCAGCCGCGACCTTGCGGGTCGGGCCTTGCTCCTTCGGCGCGTCACGGGCGTGACGACTCTCCAGACGGCGATGATGGTGTGCAGTACGGGACCTGAGCGTTCATGGGAGATTGCGCCTTCGGTGGCCGGGCGCATCTCTTGATCGAGACTGACCGGCACTCTCCTGCAGGAGGTGGATTCTATGTTGCGCGGGTCGATCTGCCAAGCTTCGTGGACTTGGCCGCCTTGGCAGGCGCAGGCGACGGGCGCACCTTGCCGGCCTTTGCGGGCGGTTTTGCGCGCGGTCTCGCGGGTGGACGCATAGGCGGGCGCGCGGCGAGAAAGTCGCTGCGGGCGGCTTCCGTGATCGCGATGACGCAAGGGTGGCGGATGCGCCGTTCGACCGAGATCGCGAAGAACTCGTCTTCGAGCCCTGCCGCCACGCCCAAGGCCCTCGCGCCGTACTGGCCCTCGATCTCGTTGGACAACACCGTCGGCCCGATGAAGAGACCCGCGCCACGTCGGCCGAACTCCTTGGCGAGCGCCCGGTCGTCGAACTCGGCCACCACGTTCGGGTGCAGCGAGCGCGCCTGAAACCACGACCGCAGGTGCCGGCCAACTGCCGATTCCTCGCCCGGCATCAGCATCGGCGCGCCATCGAGGCAAGCCGGGAAGGCACCACCGAGGCTTTCGAACAGAGCGGGCGCCGCGAAGAAGCTCACACCGGATGCACCGAGCCGGTGGCTGAAGGCACGAACGCTGACCGACGGCGGGATGGGTGCGTCCGAGATCACCAGATCGAGCCGGTGCAGCGCCAGTTCGGCCAGCAGGGTGTCGAGCTTCCACTCATGGCAGACCAGCCGCACGGGCTCCGGCAACTGCAGGGCGGGTTCGATGAGACGGCAGGCGATCGATTTCGGAACCGCATCGGCCACGCCGACCCTGAACTCCAGCCGCCTTCCCTTCTTCGTGTACTCGCGCACCGCCTCCTCGAGTTCGGAGCCGGTCGAGAATATCTCTTCGGCGTAGCCGAGCGCCAGGCGGCCCACTTCGGTCAGCGCCATGCCGCGCCCGCTCTTGACAAAGAGTTCGTTGCCCAGCGACTCCTCGAGCATGCGCACCTGGCCGCTGATGGTTTGCGGCGTGAGGTGCAGCTGTTCGCTCGCCCGCTGAACGCCGCCGAGCTTGGCCACTTGCATGAAGTAGTAGAGATGCTTGTAGTTCATGTCGATGTCCCGTGTTTATCGAATGATAGCGACGAACCATTCGTAAATAATGTGTGGTCTGGTTTGCGGTCATTCGGCATGGTCTGCTCAAGGAGTAGACGGTTTAATACATCAAGTTTTCTCGAACAGTAGGTGTATATATTTCGCATTTACACCCGCGGTCCAAGTGCCTAGATTCGGTATCTCACCACAGCAACCGACCCGAAAGGTTTTCACCATGAACGTCGACATCCAGAGCTTGGGCTTCCCCACCACAGACGCCATCTCCGACCACGCAAAGCGCAGGTTGCACTTCGTGCTGGCCCGTCACACCGACCGAATCGCTCGCGTCTCGATGCGGCTCGGTGACTGCAACGGCCCGCGCGGCGGCGTGGACAAGTTCTGCCGTGTTCAGGTGTACCTGATCGATGCCCCGGTAGTGGTCATTCACGACGTCGGGACAGACCTCTACGAAGTCATCGACCGTGCCGCCGACCGGGTGGGTCGAACGGTGGTCAAGCACCTCGACCGGTCACACACCTTCGTCCGCCATGGGCGAGCAGGCGCCGCCGCCAACCTCGCGTTCGAGGCCAGCCCCGGCTGATCGGCATCATGAATTGCTCCGACTGCTACTCATGCAAACTTCGAACCAAAGACAGGACCACATCAATGAACAGCGTTCAGATGACGGCGTACCCGCGCAACAGCCCCCAAGCGGCCGGTCGCATCCTTGCGCTGGCACTGATCTCGAACGGCCAGCTGCAGCCCAGCGAACTCGAAGCCCTGGCGGACGTTGATGCCAACGGCCAGCTCGCCCTCACCGACGAGGAATGGCACGATGTCGTCCACGAGCTGTGCGTCGACCTGCTGTCGACGACCACGCGCGGCATCCAATGCGTCATCGACGCACGGCGGATCGAAGCGATGCTGGACCAGATCGACGATGTGGCGCTGCAGCGCCGCGTCCTGCGACTGTGCATGGCCGTCATTCATGCCGACGGAAAGATCGACGACGGCGAGTCAGCGGTGCTGCTGGCGGCGGTCGACCGCTGGGAGTTGCATCCGGAAGAGCAACCGCTGCTGGAACCGCTGCTTTACGGCCTGGACTTCGAGGTGGCCGCTCGTCGCTCGCCGACACGCCGTGACCGGACCGCGCGCGGCACGCTCGTTCCGCGCGCCATGCTGCTGAAGGCGCCAGCTTGAGAAGGCCTCTTATCTTATATACCGATCGACATGCGCTGAGCGCTGTCGTTCGGCAAGCTGCGACGCCAGCTCGTCCTTCGAATCCAACATTTCGGAAGATGCAAAGAAAAATGGGTTGCAACATTTCTGTTGCAACCCATCGTCTTATGTTGGCGGAGTGGACGGGACTCGAACCCGCGACC
>JAMFRW010000202.1 GCA_026224975.1 Rhodoferax sp.
AGCCAGTGGTCTGTACTTGAGGTCATCGCGGGTCGACAGTATGACGACGCCTCGCTCATCGACCAGCAGCACTTCGCCTGGCACCTTGCGCCACGCTTGTTCGGCCTGTTCGATGTTGACCTTGACGGCCACAAGGCCGCGCGGGCGCTCGTGTTGGCGCAACGCGTACGACAGGTAGTAGCCCGGTTTGCGACTGGTGATTCCGACGCCGTAGAAGCTGCCGCGCCCGCGCTCCATGGCTTCGGTGACGTAGGGTCTGAAGGACAGATCCTGACCGATAGTCGTACCCGGCTGGTCCCAGTCGGACGCCGCCAGTGAAACCCCGCTGGCATCCAGGACGTAGAGCATCTCGGCGCCGGCGGTTGCATTCACCCCGTTGAGGTAGCGATTGACCGAGTCGCGAAGCTTGCTGTCTGACGGAGTGTCCAGCAACGCCGGCACAGCCGGCGTCATCTCCAGCAGCGCCGGCAGGTAGTCGAACCGTGCCAGATCGGCGTCGAGTCCGGTCGTCAGCATGTCCAACCGATGCGTGGCCGCATCCCGCAGACGCGACAGACCCGTCTGCAACGTCAGTTGATGACCCGCATACGCCGCTGCTGCGACCAGTGCGATGGCGGCGCCCCAGCGCGTCAGGTCGGGCCGGAAACGCATACTTCTGTGTGCAGCGTCGGACGGACGGTTGGGTCTGTCGAGGTCATGCACCATGTATCGCACAATGCCCCGCAAGGCGCATCGGTGGGAGCCCGATACTCACAGAGTCGGCCCTGCCCTTCACGCGTACTTCAGCTCTCCGGTTTTGCCCCGGAATACCCGGTACGAGAACACCGTGTAGCCCGCAATGGCCGGCACCGAGATGCACACGCCGAAGAGGATGACCTTGAGCGCCTCGGGTGCGCTCGCGGCTTGCCAGATGGTCATCTGCCCGATCACCACGAACGGGTAGATGCTGTAGGCCAGGCCCAGAAAGCCGAGCACGAACACGACGATCAGCAGCACGAACGGCAGCCAGCACACCGGCCCGCGCACGGCCTGCGAATGGAGCACACCGCGCACCGCGAGCAGCGCGACGCCGGTCATCAGCGGGATCGCCATCAGCGCGATGACCTCGGGCAGCGCGAACCAGCGCTCGCGCACGACGTCGCTGACCCAGGGTGTGGCCATCGAGATCAGCACCATGCCGCCGACCATCGGCGCCCAGGCGATCCTGGCCCAGTGGATCGCGCGCTCCTGCAGCTCGCCGTCGGTCTTCATGATGAGCCAAGTCGCGCCCATCAGCACGTAGGCCATCGGCAGCGCGACGGCGATCGCGGCAGCGAACAGCGGGTAGTTCCAGCCGGTGCCGAAGCCGCTGACGTAGCGGCCGAGCATCCAGCCCTGCGAGACCGCGGCGAGCGTCGAGCCGGCGAAGAACAGGCGATCCCAGGTCTTCTTGTGCGTGTCCTTCGCCTTGACGCGAAAGTCGAAGGCCACGCCGCGCAGCATCAGGCCGATCAGCATCAGCGTGACCGGCAGGTACAACTCGCCCAGCACCACGCCGTGCGCCCGCGGAAAGGCGATCAGCAGGATGCCCACGCCGAGCACCAGCCAGGTTTCGTTGGCGTCCCAGAACGGCCCGATCGAGGCGACCATCACGTCCTTCTCGGCGTCCGTCGCACGGTGCATCAGCATGCCGACGCCCAGGTCGTAGCCGTCGCTGACCACGTAGACCAGCATCGAGACGCCCATCAGCGCCATGAAGATGATCGGCAGCGCCGTGTCGAAACTCATGAAATTCATGTCAGCCCCTCGTCTGTCGAATACGCCAGCCGATCCCCCGAGGGGATGCGGGCCGGCTTGGGAGCGGCCCGGCGCTCGGCCCGCGTCATACTGCACTCCCGGAAGCCGCCAACGGCGATGTCATCGCGCCCGCAGGCGTGGCGGCCTGGTCGCGGGCGTCTTCGGCGAGCACCTCGTCGGGCTTCTCGGCCATGTACTTCAGGACGGTCACGTAGGCCACGATCAGCGCGAGGTAGAGGGTGACGTAGAGCGCGAGCGTGAGGCCGATCATCGAGGACGGCACTTTGGCCACCACATCGGTGGTGCGCAGCAGCCCGTAGATGATGAAGGGCTGGCGGCCGATCTCGGTCACATACCAGCCGGCGACTGTCGCCACCCAGCCCGAGAAGGTCATCGCCGCAAACAGCCACAGCAACGCGCGCGGCAACGCAGCAGGTTGCCACCTGGCGCGGCGATACAGCCACCAGCCCACCCAGCTCGTCGCCAGCATCAGCATGCCCATGCCCACCATGATGCGAAAGGCGAAGAAGAGCGGCAGGGCCGGCGGGTGCGCATCGCCGAAGGAATCGAGCCCCTTGATTTCGCCATCGAGCTCGTGCGTGAGGATCAGGCTCGCCATCTTCGGGATCTTGATCTCGAAGTGGTTGCTGCGCGTTTCCTTGTCGGGGATGGCGAAGAGCAGCAGCGGCGCGCCGCGCTCGGTTTGCCACACCCCTTCCATCGCGGCGATCTTGGCGGGCTGGTGCTCCAGCGTGTTCAGGCCGTGCGCGTCGCCGACGAAGATCTGGATCGGGATCAATACCGCGGCCAGCGTGAGCCCGACGCGCATCACCTTGGGCGCCGAGCGCTGCCCCGTGCCCTTCAACGCCTGCCAGGCCGACAGGCCGATCAGCAGGAACGCGCCGGTGAGGCCCGACGCCAGCACCATGTGCGTGAGCCGGTACGGAAACGACGGGTTGAAGATCACCTCGACCCAGCTCTTCACGTGAAAGACGCCATCGACGATCTCGTAGCCCGCCGGCGTTTGCATCCAGGAGTTGAGCGCCAGGATCCAGAAGGCCGAGAGCGTGGTGCCGAAGGCCACGAAGAAGGTCGACATCAAATGCACCCGCTCGCTCACCTTGCCGTGGCCGAACAGCATGATGCCGAGGAAGCCGGCTTCGAGGAAGAAAGCCGTCAACACCTCGTAGCCCAGCAGCGGCCCGGCGATGTTGCCGGCACGCTCCATGTAGCCCGGCCAGTTGGTGCCGAACTGAAAGCTCATGGTGATCCCGCTGACCACGCCGAGCGCGAACGAGAGCGCGAAGACCTTGGTCCAGAACCGATAGGCGTCGAGCCAGCCTTGTGCGGCCGCCGGGTCGGCACTGTGGCGAGTCCTCAACCAGCACACGCGGAAGAACAACAGCAGCCAGCCCATGCCGATGCTGATGGTCGGGAACAGGATGTGAAAGGTGATGTTGGCCGCGAACTGCATGCGGGCGAGGATCAATGCGTCCATCTTTTTTCGCCTTTTTGTTGTTCCGCTCAGCGCTTGGCGGTGCCCGCGCCGACCATCTTGCCGGTGAATTCGAGCACCTTCTGCACCTTGGCGCCCATCTTCATGAGCTTGGAAATCGTCTGCTGGTCCATGCGCTGCACCTCATCGAACCAGGTCGTCGTCAGCTCGATCAAATCGTGCATGCCGCGCATGCGCTCGAGCGCCACGCGGTCCTCGTCGGTCTTGGGTTCTTCGAGCAGCGCGTTGCGCAGCATCGAGAGCGTGGGCTCGATCTCGCGGCGGCGGCGCTCTTCTGCGAGCGTGCGAAAGATCTCCCAGGCATCACTCGGCGCGTCGAAGTATTCGCGCCGGTCGCCGGGCTGATGGCGCAGGTTGACCAGCCGCCAGGCCTGCAATTCCTTCAGGCCCATGCTGACGTTGGAGCGCGAGAACTCCAGCTTCTCGGCGATGTCGTCGGCGTTGAGCGGCGCGGGCGAGACGAAGATCAGCGCATACATCTGCCCGACCGTGCGGTTGATGCCCCAGCGGCTGCCCATCTCGCCGAAGTGAGCCACGAAACTGCGGACCAGGGGTGAGAGCGATGTCATGGCGACGAGTGTATCGAGTTTTCAGTAATTACTGAAAGATGAGGACGAATGTCTCGTTCGTGGTCGTCACCTTGGCGTCTCAACCGGTGCCCAGCGCCCCCCACTGCGCACTCAAGTGCGTCCGCAGCGCCGGCTGCACGGTCAGGCCGAGGGCGCGTTCGCCATCACGGCGCGCGGCAACCAGATCGCCGGCCAGCCGCGCCAGGTGCGCCCGCGCGACCCAGTAGGGCTGGTAGCTGGCCACGTCGGCCTCGGCGACCGCGCCCAGCAGCGCTCGCGCACGCGGCAGATCGCCGGCCTGCGCCACCGCCACGGCCTGGTTGACGGTGACGCCCAGACTCGGCCAGAAGCGGTCCAGCAGATCGTAGAGGCCGGCGATTTCCGCCACAGGCGTGTGGCCCGAATAGGCCCGCTCGCAGTGCGCCGACTGGATCGCCGCTTCGATCTGGAACGGTCCCGGCGCCTGCTGTCGCGAAGCCTCGCGCAGCAAGGCATTGGCCCGCTCGATGGCCGGCATATCCCAGCGAGCAGTGTCCTGATCGGCCAGCGGCACGAACTCGCCGCCGGGGCCGACCTGCGCTGCGCGCCGCGCCTCGCAAAACATCAATAGCGCGAGCAGCCCCTGCGTTTCGGCCGCGTCGGGCAGCAAGGCGGCGGTGAGGCGCGCCAGGTACATCGCCTCGTCGGCAAAACCATCGGCGTCGTGCGCCGCGTCCCAGCCGGTGCTGTAGGCAGCGTAGATCGCTGCGAGCACGGCGTCGAGCCGCTGCGGCAGCTCGCGCGGCTCGGGCTCCTCGTAACGGATGCCGGCCTCGCGGATCTTGGCCTTGGCGCGCACCAAGCGCTGCGCCATGGTGGCCGGCGAGACGAGGAAGACGCTCGCGATCTGCCGCGCATCCAGGCCCAGCACGGTTTGCAGCATCAGCGGCGTGTGCATGCGCTCGTCGAGGGCAGGGTGCGCGCAGACGAAGAGCAGCCGCAGGCGATCGTCGGGGATCGCCGCGGGCGGCAGGGTGGCGGCCTCGGCCTCGTCGAACAGCACCGTCACGCGCGGGTCGTCGATGACCGCCTGGTGACGCTGCGCCTGCAGCAGCTTGTGGCGGGCCGCCGTCAGCAGCCAGGCCTCGGGCGCATCGGGCACGCCGGTGCGCGGCCAGGTGGTGAGGGCGGCGAGGAGTGCATCGGCCAGCGCATCCTCGGCGCCGGCCAGGTTGCGCCAGCTGTAGGCGAGCCAGGCCAGCAGGCGCCCGTAGGACTCGCGCGCCGCAAGCTCGCAAGCCCGGTCCACTGCTGACGCTGTCACCTCTCAGTCCGGCATCGGCGGCATCAGCGGCCGCACCTCGGTGGCGCAGGTGCTGGCGTTCGGGCTGCGGGCGGCCCATTCCAGCGCGTCGTCCAGCGAGGGCACGTCGATGACGAAATAACCGCCCAACTGCTCCTTGGTGTCGGCGAACGGGCCGTCCTGCACCTGGCGCTTGCCGCCTTGCACCCGCACCGTGGTGCTGGTGTGCGGCGGCAGCAGGCCGG
>JAMFRW010000203.1 GCA_026224975.1 Rhodoferax sp.
CCGACAGCGTGGCCGACGAAGCCGCCTGCCAGCTCATCGCCATGCCGCTGAGCGCGCGCCTGCTGCTCGAAGACCTGCAGATCCAGCCGGGCGAATGGATGGTGCAAAACACCGCCAATGGCGCCGTCGGCAAGATCGTTGCCGCGCTCGCCAAGGCCCGCGGCGTGAACGTGGTCAACCTGGTGCGGCGCGATGCCGGCATCGCCGAACTCGAAGCCCTCGGCATAGTCAACGCCATCTCGACCGAACAACCCGGCTGGGAACAACGCGTCAAGGCCATCACCGGCGGCGCGCCCATCGTGCGCGCGGTCGATTCGATCGGCGGTGATGCGGCCCAGCAAATCATGAACGTGGTGGCGGCCGGCGCGACGCTGTTTTCGTTCGGCGCCATGTCCGGCAAGCCGCTCGTGATAGGCGCCGACAACCTCATCTTCAAGCAAGCCACCGTCAAGGGCTTCTGGGGTGCCAAGCGCGTGGAGACCACGCCGCCCGCCGAGCTCGGCAAGTTCATCGGCGAGCTGATCACGCTGGTCGCAACGGGTGCGCTCAAGCTGCCGGTCGATGCGAGCTATCCGCTGGCGCAAGCAGCACAGGCGGCTGCCGCGAGCGACAAGCCGGGGCGCTCGGGCAAGGTCGTGCTGGTGCCGTAGCCCTCAGCGCGTTAACGCGGGCGTCTTCGAGAGCATGTCGATCAGGTTCTTCATCGCCTCTTCGGAGGCACGCTTCGCGGCGCGAGAGTGGTCGCCCTTGAAGTCGTCGAACTCCGCATGCCCGTCGCCGCGTGCGTTGATCTGAGCCACCTGCTGGCCTTGCGCATCGGTGACCGTGCACATCAACTCGATGCCGAATTGCGTGGGCGGCCAGGTCAGCAGACTCGGGGAGCTCGAGGTGGTGACGATGCGCGGAGAGATCAGCAATTGAAGCTTCTCGGCCTGCACCTTCGCATCGGCCGGCCCGCTCACCTTCGAGACGCCGGTGAACACTTCCGTCAGCGATTTGTACAAGGCGGTTTCCAGATCGCGATACGGGTAGTAGCTCACCTTGTCACCGCCGCCGCCGGGCGTGATCACCTGCCGATCGCGCTCCGCATCTGCAATGAAATAGCCTACCTTCTTGTCGATGCGGGCGGTGGTGTGGGAAGAGACCTTGTCGAGGTCGGGCCCGAGCGAAATCGGATGCGCACAGCCCGAGACGACGGCAGCGGCAGCCAGCACGAGCGCCAGCCATGAAAGACGTTTCAGCATGATGGCTCCTTACTTCAAGGCTGCGGAAAATTCAGGGTCGGTCATCATTTGCGCAAGCAATTGCTGAACGATCAAGGGGTACTGCTGGCGCGCCTTCGGTATGGCGATGGCGCCGGCAAACGAAGACTCCCAGCTCAGCTCTCCTCGCTTGACCTTGTCGAACTTGACAGCGCCATCTTTCTTGACGACGAACTGCGCCTGAACCTCGCCGCTGTTGGTGGACAAGCCGGCCGCGCTGATGTCGTTCTTCAGCAGAACGCCGCTGATCTCGATGTTCGATTTGGCGCCCAGCTTGCCGGCCAGTTCGAGTTCCTGCTGAAGAGCATCGGCGAGGTAGGCGGCATAGTCTTGCCCGACAGGCGAGATCATCGAGCTGCCGCGCAGGCCGATCGATGTCGTGCCGACAGCGCCCGACTTGACCGAGAAAGCACCGATCGCGACCGGCGCAGGCGCGCGCTTGAGGACTTCGACGTTGTCGATCAAGGGTTGGTAACGCGGTGCGGGAGACGCGCAGCCCGCCAATGCCGCAGCGCAGACAAGGGCCGGAACGGCCAGGTGATGACGCAGGGAAAGTTTCAAGATTCCTCCAGAGTTCGATTGTTCGAATGCCTCTCTCTTGCGGAGAGAAATCGAGAACATAACACCGGACGCAGCCGACGATCTTCGGCGCACATGTTCGGCATGTGTCCCTCGTGACAAGTGAGGCTCCCAAGCTGCACTACAGTCCCGCCACGTCCCCGAAAGAATCCGATGTCCGATCGCCATCTTGCCCACTGGCCGGCAGCGCTGCCGCAGCACCTGACGCTGCCGCAGACCAACCTGTTCCACAACCTCGAAGTCTCGGCCGCGCGCTACCCCGACAAGCCTTTCATCGTCTACTACGACACGCCCATCACCTACGCCGGGTTCAAGCAGGAGACGGAGCGCATGGCGGGTTTCCTGCAGCACGAATGCGGCGTGCAGGCCGGTGACCGGGTGCTGCTCTACATGCAGAACAGCCCGCAGTGGATCTGCGCGTTCTACGCGATTCTGCGGGCCAATGCGGTGGTGGTGCCTGTCAACCCGATGAACCGCACAGAAGAGCTGCGCCATTACGTGAAGGACAGTGGCGCAACCACCGCGTTCGTACCGCAAGACCTGGCCGACCAGATGCAGCCCTTGTTGGCCGAGGGCTTGAAGCACCTGATCGTCGCGGCCTACAGCGACCACATCCAGCGCCCGACCGAACTCAAGGTGCCCGACTTCGTGGCCGCGCCGCGCCTGCCACTCGCCGGCCCCGGCATCACGCTCTGGCGCGATGCGCTCGCGCTCAACCACGCGCCCGGCTGGCTCACCGCCGGGCCAGACGACCTGTGCGCCATGCCCTACACGTCAGGGACGACCGGCCAACCCAAGGGCTGCATGCACACGCACCGCAGCGTGATGAGCACGCTGGTGGGTGGCGTCAACTGGTTCGGCGTGACGCAGGATGCGGTGTTTCTCTCGGTGCTGCCGTTGTTCCATGTGACCGGGCTGACGGGAGGCATGAACTCTCCCATCTTCGCTGGCGCCACCATCGTGCTGCTCTCGCGCTGGGACCGCGACACCGCTGCGCTCTGCATGCAGCGCTACCGCATCTCGGTGTGGCAGAGCATCTCGACCATGATGGTCGACTTTCTCTCCAACCCCCGCATCGGCGAGTACGACCTCTCCAGCCTGCAGGTCACGCGCGGCGGCGGCGCGGCCATGCCGGCGGCCATCGCGGCCAAGCTCAAGGACATCACCGGACTCGACTATGCCGAGGGTTACGGCATGAGCGAGACCATGGCCGCGACCCACATCAACCCGATGCGCCGCGCCAAGCCGCAATGCCTGGGCGTGCCGGTGTTCGATGTGGATGCGCGCGTGGTCGATCCTTCCACGCTCGCCGAGATGCCGCTGGGCGAATCGGGCGAGATCATCGTCAACGCGCCGCAGGTGATGCTGGGCTACTGGAACGAACCCCAGGCCACGGCCGATGCGTTCGTGGAGATCGACGGCAAGCGCTTTCTGCGCACCGGCGACCTGGCGCGCATCGACGAGGACGGCTACTTCTTCATGGTCGATCGGCTCAAGCGGATGATCAACGCCTCGGGCTACAAGGTGTGGCCGGCCGAGGTGGAAGCGCTGATGTACAAGCACCCGGCCATCCAGGAAGCCTGCGTGATCGCCTCGCGCGACACCAAGCGCGGCGAAACCGTCAAGGCGTTCGTGGTGCTGAAGGAGGGCCACGCCGGCCAGGTGAGCGAGCAGGACATCATCCGATGGTCACACGAGCACATGGCCGCCTACAAGAGCCCGCGCATCGTCGAGTTCGTGGCGGCGCTGCCCAAATCGGGCTCGGGCAAGGTGCAGTGGCGCGAGCTGCAAGACCAGGAACTGGCGCGCAGTGCGACCTGACCCGCCCGCACACCATTTCGACACGACAGACATTCAGAGACGAACCATGACCACCGACCACGCCCCCGCTTCCACCCTGCGCCGCCGCAGCCTGCTCACCCTCGCCGCCGGTGCCGCCATCGGCACGCCGGCCACAAGCGTTTTCGCGCAGACTGCCTACCCCAGCAAGCCGATCACGTTGATCGTGCCCTGGCCCGCCGGCGGCTCGACCGACCGGCACCTGCGCGCGCTCGCCGAGATCGCCTCGAAGAACCTCGGCCAGAACGTGATCGTCGAAAACCGCCCTGGTGGCGGCGGCACCACCGGCCCCGGCACCATGGCACTCACCGCCAAGCCCGATGGCTACACCATCGCGCAGTTCCCCATGGGCATGCTGCGCGTGCCGCACATGCAGAAGGTGCAGTGGGATCCGCTGAAAGACTTCACGTTCATCATCGGCGTGACCGGCTACACCTTCGGCTTCACCGTGCGGGCCGATTCGCCGTACAAGACCTTCAATGAATACATCGCGGCCGCACGCAAGGCGCCGGGGAAGATCGACTACGGCTCGACCAGCATCGGCACCTCGCCGCACCTGCTGATGGAAGAGCTGGCGCTCGCAGCCAAGGTCGATCTGAACCATGTGCCGTTCAAGGGCAATGCCGACCTCACGCAAGCATTGCTGGGCGGCCATGTGATGGCGATGAGCGACGCGACCGGCTGGGACAAGTTCGTCGACAACGGCCAGATGCGCCTGCTCGTTACCTTCGGAGAGAACCGCACCAAGCGCTGGCCGAATGTGCCGACTGCCAAGGACCTGGGCTACGGCGTGGTGTCGTCGTCACCCTACGGCTTCGTCGGCCCCAAGGGCATGGACCCGGCCGTCGTGAAGACGCTGCACGATGCCTTCAAGAAAGCGATGGACGACCCCAAGCACATGGAAGTGCTGGCCCAGTTGAACCAGGACATCTGGTACCGCAACCCCGAGGACTACGCCAAGTGGGCAAGCGCCACGATGGTGAAGGACAAGGCGCTGATCGAGCGCCTGGGGTTGGCTGCGCCGAAGTAAGGGGCTGAGCCCCTACTTGATCGAACTCAACTTCACTTCCTTGATCTTCCCGCCCTCCACCACCGCCACGCGCGTGTCGGCGGTGGAGCCGCCCTTGGCGTCCACGCCGTCGATCATGTTCGGGTTCAGCGCGGGCGGCAGGGTCTTGTAGGCCTTGTCGAGCTGGGCGCGGATCAGCGTGGCGTCGGTGACGTTGCCGGCCAGCTTCATCGCGAGCAGGGCGGCGTGCACGGCCGAGTAGTTGAGCGAGACTTCCGAGCTGGGGTCGCGACCCGGGTAGACCTTGCGGTAGCGCTCGACGAACGCCTTCGATTCGGGCACCGAATCGTCCACCAGCGGCAGCACGCCGATCGAGCCTTCGAGCGGGCCGTAGCCGCCAGTCACCTTGGCGATCTCGTCCATCTTGGCCTGGTCGATGATGATGAAGCCGCCCTTGAAACCCAGCTCGCGCGCCTGCTTGATGACAAGGCCGGTCGGCTCGGAGGCGCCGCCCACGAACATCACCTCGGGCTTGGCGGCGAGCACGCGGCTCACGCCGCTGTAGAAGTCGGTCGCGCGGTTGTAGCTCATCGGGTTGTCGGCCACGATCTTGCCGCCCGCGGCTTCCCAGGCGGGTTTGAAGGCGGTGTTCCAGGCCTTGGCGTAGTCATGGTCGGCATCGGCCACGGCCACCGTCTTGCCGTACTTGCCCATCGCATGGCGGATGAAGGGCTCGATGTAGCTGGTGAACTCCGGTGGGATGCGCAGCGTGAGCTTGTTGTTGCGCGCGGTGATCTGCGGCACGCTGCTGTAGGCCAGCACCAGGAACTTCTGCGCCTCGTTGGTGGTTTGCAGCGCAAAGATGCCACCCGAATGCGGCACCAGGATCACGGGAGTCTTGTGCTCCTGCACCAGGCGCTGGGCGTTGATGGCGGTCTCGGATGGGTTGTACTTGTCGTCCAGGCCGACGATCTCGACCTTGTACTTCTTGCCCGCCACTTCGAAGCCGGTGGCGTTGGCTTCTGCAGCGGCCATGTTCATGCCGTCGAGCACGTTCTTGCCGTAGAGCGCGGCGCCGCCCGAGAGCGGGCCCGAGTAGCCGATCTTGACCACGTCCTGCGCTTGCGCCAGTGCCGACACGGCGGCGAGCGCGCAAACGCTTGCAACTGCAGCGGAGAGCCGCTTCAACGAGAGGCGTTTCGAAATCTGGATCGAATTCATGGGTCAATCTCCTTCGTGATGAATGGGTTCGGGGCGCGTGCTCATCCGCCGATGTAGGCCTTGCGCACCGCTTCGTTGTTGAGCAGGCTGTCGCGGTCGCCTTCGAGCACGATGCGGCCGCTCTCGATCACATAAGCGCGGTGGGCGATCTTCAGCGCGGCAAAGGCGTTCTGCTCGGCCAGCAGCACCGTCGTACCGGCGCGGTTGATCTTCTGGATCACCTCGAACACCTGCTTGACGATCAGCGGGGCGAGGCCGAGCGAAGGCTCGTCGAGCAGCAGCGCCTTGGGCCGGCCCATCAGCGCGCGGCCGATGGCCACCATCTGCTGCTGGCCGCCGCTGAGCGAGCCGGCCGGCTGGTCCTTGCGTTCGTTGAGGATGGGAAAGAGGCTCAGCACTTCTTCGAGTGCGCGCCGGTTGCCGGCCTTGTCGCCGCGGTGCACATACGCACCCAGCATCAGGTTCTTCAGCACCGACATGCCCGGGAACAGCTTGCGCCCCTCGGGGCATTGCACCACGCCCGTGCCCACGATCTGCGAAGGCTTCATGCCCACCAGTTCCTGGTTCTTGAAGCGGATGCTGCCGCCGGCCGCCTTGTGCAGCCCGCTCGTGGTCAGGAAGATCGAGCTCTTGCCCGCACCGTTGGCGCCCAGCAGCACGACCAGCTCGCCTTCCTTGGCGTTGAGGCTCACGCCATCGAGCGCGCGAAAGCTGCCGTAGTGGAGCGAGACGTTCTCAAGCGACAGCATGGGCCACCTCGAGTTCGCCGATGTTGTTCACGCCGTCATGGTCGGTGCCCAGGTAGGCATCGATCACCGCCGGGTTGGCGCGTATCTGCGCCGGCGTGCCTTCGGCGATCTTCTCGCCGTAGTTCAGCACGAGGATCTTGTCGGCCAGGCTCATGATCATGTCCATCTTGTGCTCGATCAGGCACACGGTGAGGCCACTCGAGATCATCTTGCGGATCAGCGTGGCGAGGCCCACGGTTTCTTCCGGGTTCACGCCGCCGGCCGGCTCATCGAGCAGCACCAGGCTGGGCTCCGTCGCCAGCGCGAGCGCAAAGGCCACGCGCTTGCGCTCCTCTTGCGAGATGTCGCCGGCCATGCGGTGGGCGATGTGCGAGAGGCCGACGAAATCGAGCGCATCGCGTGCCTTCTCGCGGCACAAACGCTCCTCGTTCTTCAGCCGCGAAGAGCCCACGATCACATCCCACAGGCCGGCGCGGGTGCGCAGGCGGTGGCCGACGATGAGGTTGTCGAGCACCGAGGCCATGTCGAACAGCGCCGTGCTCTGGAAGGTGCGCGAGATGCCGAGCTGCGCCACCTGGTCGGCGCGCAGATTGGTCACATCCTGGCCCTTGAAGACGATGCTGCCCGAGGTCGGCGCGAAGGTGCCGCCGATCAGGTTGAAGAAGGTCGTCTTGCCAGCGCCGTTGGGGCCGATGATCGCGTTGATCTTGCCCTGCTCGATGGTCGTGCTGACGTTGTTGACCGCCGCCAGCCCGCCGAAGCGCTTGCTCAGTGTCTTGATCTCAAGCATGGCTGCCTCCGGTCTGGGTGCGGCTGGTCGCGTTGCCTGTTGTGGCAATCGATGCCGTGACGGCTGACGTTGCAGCAGACGCACGCCGACGTGCCCGCCAGCCGATGTACGAGCCCACGATGCCGTGCGGCACAAAGATCACCAGCAGCACCAGGATGGGCCCGAAGATCAGGAAGCGGTACTCCTGCAGGAACTGCAGGTACTGCGTCAACCAAGGCACGGTGATGGCGCCCAGCAGCGGGCCGACCAGTGTGCCGAGACCGCCGACGATCATGAACATCGTCATGTCGAAGGTGCTCTCCACACTCGCGATCCCCGGCCCGAGAAAACGCACGAAGCCTGCATAGAGGCCACCCGCCATGCCTGCGTAGAACACCGAAAGCATGAAGGCCAGCACCTTGTTGCGCATCAGGCCGATGCCGAGCGATTCGGCCAGCTCGTCGCTGTTGCGGATCGCCATGAAGGTACGGCCCAGCAGCGAGTGCACGATGCGGTGCATGAGCCACACACCCAGCACGAGGAAGAAGAACACCATGTAGTAGAGCGAGCGCGGCGTGTCGAACGCGATCGGCCCGATGGCAGTCGGCACCGGAATGCCGATGATGCCGACCGTGCCGTGGGTCAGGCTCTCCCACTTCTCGATCACCAGGAACATGATGTAGCCGACACACATCGTGAAGATCGAGAAGTAGTGGCCCTTGAGCCGCAGCGAGACGATGCCGATGAAAAACCCGAGCGCCGCCGCCACCACGCCCGAGAGCGCAAACGCGATCCAGAAGCCCACGTGGTAATCCACCGTGAGGATGCCGACGGTGTAGGCGCCGACCGCCATGAAGCCGCTGTGCGCCAGGTTGAACTGCCCGGTGTAGCCGGTGATGAGGTTGAGCCCGAGTGTGGCGAGCGCGAAGATGTAGGCGGTCGACATCACGGTCAGGTGGTAGTCGTTGCCCGCGAGAAACGGGAACAGCAGCCCGAGCAGCAACAGCAGCGCCCAGCCGGTCTTGCCTTCGATCAGGCCCATGTCAGCGCGCTCCCTTGGTGAAGAGCCCTTGCGGGCGCACCGAGAGGATCACCACCAGCAGCACGAAGGCGATGATGTCCTTGTAGTCGGTCGAGATGTAGAAGCCGCCGAAGCTCTCGGCAAAACCGATGATCAAGCCGCCGACGATGGCACCCGGCACGCTGCCCATGCCACCCAGGATGATGATCACGAAGGCCTTGGTGATGACCAGGTTGCCCATCGCCGGGTAGACGAGGTTGATCGGCGCATAGAGCGTGGCGGCGATGGCCGCGAGCGCGCCCGAGATCGCGAAGGTGAGCATGGCGACGCGGTTGGCATCGATGCCCACCAGCGAGGCGCCATCACGGTTCTGCGCCATCGCGATGATGGTCGAGCCCGTGACCGTGCGCGTGAGGAAGAGGTGCAGCACCACCATCAGCGCAAAGGCCGCGGCGATGATCAACAAACGCTGCACCGGCGCCGTGACACCGGCCAGATCGATGATGCCGGTGTAAGGCGTTTGCATGCGGTGGAAGTCGGCGCCCCAGATCGCTTGTGCGCCGGCTTCGAGGAACAGCAGGATGCCGATGGCCGCGATCATCGGGTGCAAGCCGGGGTTGTGGCGCAGCGGGTGGAACACCAGCCGCTCGGCCAGCGTGGCGAGAACGGCGACGCAGGCGGCCGAGCCGATCATCGCGAGCCAGTAGTTCAGGCCCCAGGCGTTCATCAAGTGGAACGAGACGAAGGCGCCCGCCATGTAGAAGGCGCCGTGCGCGAAGTTGGGCACGTGCAGGATGCCGTAGACCAGCGTGAGCCCGAGCGCGACCAGGCTGTAGATGCCGCCGAGCGTGAGCCCGTTGAGCACTTGTTGGAGGATGACTTCCATGGTTCAGCCTCGGCGGGCGCCGAACGGTCTGCTGAGGAGCGTCGTCCGCAAAGCGGGCTGCTGACATGACATAAGAATGTTGCTCTTTCGTTGCCGTGATTTCGACCACATCCTATGGGTGCCAAGCGCGGAAGGGCCCCGGGGTTTGGGCCTAGTCCGCGAGGGAAAAACACCGAGCCGCCCCGTCTCGAAGGTGACATCTCACGCGCAGCTTTGCGTGGCTACGCGGGCCGGTTTGGCTTACGCTCCGAGGTTCTGCTCACTGCCCCGAACCACGCGTTGGAATCCACCGATGAACACCGCCGCCACCACTGACAAAGCCGCCGCTGTTGCCGCCGCCCATGCCGCTGCCGAGAACGCTGTCACCACGACAGAGCAGCAGTTCCAGACCATTCCCGACCTGATCCGCAGCCACGCGCGCGCGCAGCCCGATCACCTGGCGCTGCTGCAGGGCGATGCGCGCGGCGCTGCTGGCAGCGCGCCGCTGACCTACGGCGAACTCGATGCGCTGATGGACCGCGTGGCCGCCTCGCTGCAACGCGATGGCCTGAAGGCCGGTGACGCCATCGCGATCTGCGCGAACTCGTCGCCGCGCTATGCGGCGGTGTTCCTGGGCGCGCTGCGGGCCGGCTTGGTGGTGGCGCCGCTGGCAGCATCGGTGACGCCGGCCAACTTCACCTCGATGCTTGCGGATGCACAGGCGCACTGGTTGTTCGTCGATGGCCTCGCGCTCGATGCGATGGGAGCTTCGGCCGCGAGCTTGCGCTGCATCTCGTTCGATGGCGTTGCGCCCGGCGTGGCTTTCGACGACTGGCTGCTGCCCACCGGCGCCGTGCCCACGCCGGTGCACGCACAGCCCGCATGGCCGTTCAACATCATCTATTCATCCGGCACCACCGGTACGCCCAAGGGCATCGTGCAGCCGCACGGCATGCGCTGGTCGCACGTGGCACGCGGCACCGCCTACAACTACAGCCCGAGCACAGTCACACTGCTCGCCACGCCGCTGTACTCGAACACCACGCTGGTAGTCTTCTTCCCGACGCTGGCCTATGGCGGCACTGTGGTGCTGATGGCCAAGTTCGATGCCGCCGGCTACCTCGCGCTCGCGGCCAAGCACCGCGTCAGCCACACCATGCTGGTGCCGGTGCAGTACCACCGCATCATGGCCGTGCCGAGCTTCGATTCGTTCGATCTGTCCAGCTACCGCTTCAAGTTCTGCACCAGCGCTCCGTTCAGTGCCGTGCTCAAGGCCGATGTGCTCGCGCGCTGGCCGGGCGGCCTGATCGAGTTCTACGGCATGACCGAAGGCGGTGGCACCTGCATCCTCGCGGCGCACGAACACCCGACCAAGCTGCACACCGTCGGCCAGCCGGCGCAGGGGCACGACATCCGCCTGATCGACGACGACGGCATCGAGCTGCCGCCCGGCGAACCGTATGCCATCGGCGAGGTGGTCGGCCATTCGGCCGGCATGATGACCGGCTACCACGGCCAGCCCGCCAAGACACGCGAAGCCGAATGGTTCGACACCACCGGCAAGCGCTTCATCCGCACCGGCGACGTCGGCCGCTTCGACGCCGAAGGCTTCCTCACGCTGATGGACCGCAAGAAAGACATGATCATCAGCGGCGGCTTCAACCTCTACCCCAGCGACCTCGAAGCCGTGCTGCGCGAGCACGAGGACGTGGCCGATGTGGCTGTGGTCGGCGTGCCGTCGGAGCTTTGGGGCGAGACGCCGGTCGCGTTCGTGGTGCAGCGTGAAGGCAGCGATGTAGCGGCCGATGCGTTGCTGCAATGGGCCAACCAGCGCGTGGGCAAGACGCAGCGGCTGGCGAGCTTGCGTTACCTTGCGGAGTTGCCGCGCAGTGCCATCGGAAAGGTGTTGAAGCGAGAGTTGCGGGATGAGTACGTGGCGAAAGGTTGAATCGCTTCAGAAGTTGAATTGACCCGGCAATGCCGGGTTATCGCGCTGGCAGGGAGAGCGAGCGGCTACGGCGCGCCCGGGCAGGCGTCGGTGCTTCGCTTCGGCGGTCGGCGAAATACGCCGACTCCCCTGCGGTGCTCGGTCTTGTGGCCCCGTCGCTCAACTCATTACGCTCACTTCGTTCGCTGCATTCGAACAACCGCGACGAGTCAGTCCACGAAGCGCGCTGCGCGCGCGGCCACAAGCCCTGCGCTCCTCGGCGCCTCAGAGGCGCACCGACGCCTGCCCGGGCGCGCCTTCGCTGCAGCAGCGGTGCGTCCTGTCCCGGATACCAACACGCCCATCACGAATCAGTGGTTTCTGGTGTCGCTTGACATCTGCACCGACAACCACCACTGAATCCATCGCGACCGCGCGCGCCAACGCCCCGTGCGGCGGCTCTTCCCCCCGGACAACCGCCGATGGTTTAGCGTGGCAGGGGGTGCCCGCGCTAGGCCACACCACG
>JAMFRW010000022.1 GCA_026224975.1 Rhodoferax sp.
CAGCAGCTTGCCGTCTCGCACCAGGCAGAGCTTGGGTGGCGCGGCCATGCGCTCGATGGCCGGGAAGCGATAGGTGCAGTAATCCATCGCGTAATTCCAGAAGACCAGCGTCGCGATGAGCACCATGCCATCGGTCGCCGAGGTGCCCTTGCCGATCATGCCGTTCTGCGCCGCGTCGCCGAGCACCACCACGAAGAGAAAGTCGGTCACGCCGACCGAGCCCACATCGCGCCGCAGCACGAAGCGAAAGATGGCGAACAGAAACCAGAACATCACCGTTCCCCGCACCACCAGTTCGAAGGGCGACACGGTGAACCGGAAGACCTCGTCGAACGGTATGGCGAAGAGGTTCATGGGCACGCTCCTGGCGGTGGAAAAGAAAACTGGCAAACGCGGCGGACCCTAACACCTGCATGCAATTGAAACCATCGTGGCGTGCAAGTCGCGGCGGCGTCCTACAGACAGTCGCGCCCTTGCACCGCTCCGCCCATCAGAAGGTTTGTTCAAACTTTCGCTGCACGCCGCGCAAGAAGGCCGTGCGCCTTTTTCGGGAGACAACATGGACCACCTCCTCGTGCCCGGCACGAGCGACATCGCCGCGGAAGCGGAGCGCGCACTGCCGCAGAGCAAGGTCATGCTGCACATGCCGGTGGACGTGCGCAGCACCTCGCTTGCCACACTGGCCGTGATCGCGAGCCTCTTCGCGCTGCGCGCTGCGAGCGAGGTCTTCGTGCCGCTGATGTTGGGCGTGCTGGGCAGCTACGCGCTGGCGCCGCTGGTCGACCGCATCGAGCGCCTGCATGTGCCGCGCGCGCTGGCCGCAGCGCTGGTGCTGATCTGCATCGTGGGCGGCATCGGCAGCACGGTGTACCACCTGAGTGACGATGCCACTGCGCTGGTCGAATCATTGCCCGGCACAGCGGCCAGGCTGCGCGAATCTCTGCGAGCGCGCACCAGCTCCGCCGGCAGCATCGACAAGGTGCAGCGCGCCGCGTCGCAACTCGAACAGGCCGCCGAAGAAAGCACCGCCATGCGCCCCGCCACCACGCGCGGCGTGATGCGCGTGGTGGTCGAGAAGCCGCGCTTCAACGTGCACGACTACCTGTGGTCGGGCACGGTGGGGCTGGCAGCCCTTGCCGGCCAGGCGGCCATCGTCTGCTTCATCACCTACTTTCTGCTCGCGGCCGGCGACACCTTCAGACGCAAGATCGTGCGCGTGGTCGGGCCGACCTTCAGCAAGCGCAAGATCACCGTGCAGGCACTCGACGAGATTGCCGAGCAGATCGAGCGCTACCTGCTGGTGCAGTTGCTGACGAGCGCGCTGGTCGGCGTGGTCACCGGCGTCGCTTTCGCCGTCATCGGGCTGGACCACGCGGCGGTGTGGGGCGTGGTGGCAGCCGTGCTCAACCTCATCCCTTACCTGGGCTCGGTGGTGCTGACCGGCGGCTCGGCCATGGTGGCGCTGGTGCAGTTCGGCACGCTGGAACCGGCCATGGCGATCGCGGCCGTCTCGATGGTGATCCATGTGATCACGGGCTACATCCTCACGCCGTGGTTGACGAGCGCCACCAGCCGGCTGAGCGCCATCGTCGTCTTCGTCGGCGTGCTGGCCTGGGGCTGGTTGTGGGGCATCTGGGGCTTGCTGCTGGGCGTGCCTGTTTTGATGATCGTCAAGGCGGTCTGTGACCGCGTGGATGACCTCAAGTCCATCGGCGAGCTGCTGGGCCGCGAGCCTTCGAAGCGGCCACGTGAGCTGGCCTGACGACACCAGTTCGATCGATAAGAGGAATTCACTTCATGACCGATGTACGCAAAGGCCAGGCCCCTGACCACCTCGCTCGCGACGCGTTTGCAGAACGCTTTCGCAATGCTTTCGACGACCCGGCCTTTGCCGCCGAAGCGCCCGCCATCTCGCGCCTGGAACAGATCGCTTGGGAGGCTTACGCCGAAGGCCGCAAATCACCACGCACGCGCAAGGCCGGTCCCGGATATGCCGACCCTGACTACGATTTGTCGACCGAATGGATTGCCACGAGAGACAAGCTCGAACGCGCACAAACCACCTGGGCTGACCCGGCCACAAAGTCTCGCGTGCTGCTCATCGTCGGCTCGCCGCGCAACGATGGCACCTGCCCGGGCGAAGTCTCCAAAAGCTGGCGCATGGTGGGCCTGCTGCGCGAGGTGCTGGAGCCGGCCGGCTTGCACATCGATGTGCTCGACCTGAGCCTCGTCACCTCCGAATACGGCCGCAACATCCACCCCTGCAAGAGCTGCGTCTCGACCGCGATGCCGCTCTGCCATTGGCCCTGCACCTGCTACCCCAATCATTCGCTCAACCAGGTCAACGACTGGATGGCCGACATCCACGAACAATGCGTCGCGGCGCATGCGGTCATCATCGTCACCCCCGTGCATTGGTATCAAAGCCCGACACCGCTCAAGGCGATGATCGATCGCCTGGTGTGCGCCGATGGGGGCAACCCGGATCCGACCTCCACGCACGACAAGAAGCCGGCCGAGAACGCTGGATGGGGATGCGGCGGTGCAGGAAGAAGTGCGCAACGTCGCCCGCGCGGTGGCGCGCACCGTCAGGGCCTTGCGCGCCGGCAAGCTCAAGTCGCAGACCGAGCCATTGCGCAAGCCTCGGCCGAAGTAAGCGCTTCGAAGTAGAGAGAAGGACAGGCTAGCCGCGAGAATCGAGGCATGTCCCCTGATCCCGTTCATCGCCCCTTCCGCCCGAGACTCACCCTTCAAACCCTGACCCGCGGCGACGGCCTGCTCGGCATGGTCGCCATGCCGGGCTTCGGCCCGCGCAGTTCACAGCTCACCGTGGCCCGCGTCGACTGGGCCTACACAACCCCCAGCGGCCTGCAATGGGAGACGCCGGCGCCGCAGCGCATGGCCAAGGTGCGCGCGCAGCCCACGCAGTTGCTGCGCGGCCCGTGGGATCAGCGCGAGCTGCTGGAGCGCGATCTGGAAGCCGAAGGCGATGCGCTCGACCTGCTCTGGAAGATGGGCCTGCGCCCCTTGCCGCCGCAGGCCATCCAGTGGCGGCAGGCGCAAGCGGCCGAAGGCTGGGGCGAGCTGTGGTCGCTGGCCGAAGAGGCGCAGTACGGCGACTTCTGGGCCGAGCAGATTCCGCGCCTGCAAAAGCTCGGCTGGCAGATCATCGTGCGGCCCGGCTTTGCGCATGAGAGCGTGCCGGTCACGCGCTGGCGCCTGGTCATCGATGCAGAGACCGGCGCACCGCAGTCCGAGGATGCGCGCCGCGAGCTGGCCGAACTCGGCGTCAAGCCGCGGACGGTGGTCGCGCTCAAGCAGCCGCCGCGGCAAGGCTCGTGGATGCTCAGCCTCGGCGTCGATGTGGACGGCGAAACGCTGGACCTCGCACCGCTGCTCGCCGACCTGCTCAAGCGCGATTCACGCTGGCTGCGCGCCGACGAGATGGCCGAGATCGAAGACGACGAGGCGATCGTGCGGCGCGCCCCCGGTGGCCGGCGCATCGATGCCCCGGCCGCGCCGCTCAAGGCCATCGTCGGCGCCATGCTGGACCTGCTCACCGACCCGCGCCGCAAGGAAGGCCCGCTCAAGCTCTCGACCTGGGAAGCGCACCGCCTCGAAGCCCTGCGCGTGAGCCTGATGGACACGCAGGCCAAGCGAGCCGGCGAGCATGGCGCCTGGCAGTTGCAAGGCGATGCCGGGCTGACATCGCTCGCGCAGCGGCTCGGCGCGGCCGGAGGGCCAACGGCCGTCGATGCACCCACTGGCCTCGGGCTCACGCTGCGGCCGTATCAACTGCACGGCGTGGCCTGGTTGCAATACCTGCGCGAGCACCACCTGGCCGGCATCCTGGCCGATGACATGGGCCTGGGCAAAACGGCGCAGGTGCTGGCTCATCTGCTGATCGAGCAACAGGCCGGCCGCTTGACCGAACCCGCGCTCGTCGTGCTGCCCACCTCGCTCATCGCCAACTGGCAGGCCGAGGCCGCCCGTATCGCGCCAAGCTTGCGCGTGCTCACGCTGCAAGGCGCCGACCGCGCCAAGCACTTCCAGCGCATCGCCACGCACGACGTGGTCTTCACCACCTACCCGCTGCTCTGGCGCGACATCTCGGCGCTGCAGGCGCAGCCGTGGCACCTGCTGATCCTCGACGAAGCGCAGATGGTGAAGAACGCCGGCAGCCGCGCCGCCGCATCGCTGCGCCGCATCCACGCGCGGCACCGCCTCTGCGTGACGGGCACGCCGCTGGAAAATCACCTGGGCGAACTCTGGGCGCATTTCGACTTCCTGATGCCCGGCTTTCTGGGCGATGCGCGCAGCTTCCTGCGGCTCTGGCGCAAGCCCATCGAGACCAATGGCGAGACGCTGCGCGCGCAACTGTTGGCGCAGCGTGTGCGGCCCTTCATCCTGCGGCGCCGCAAGCTCGATGTGGCGACCGAGCTGCCGCCCAAGACCGAGGTCATCCGCCGTGTGCAGTTGCAAGGCCAGCAGCGCGACCTGTACGAGAGCGTGCGCGTGGCAGCCGACGAGCAAGTGCGCCGCGTGCTGAGCCGATCGAGCTTTGCTGGCGCGCAGATCAGCATCCTCGATGCACTGCTCAAGCTGCGGCAGGTGTGCTGTGATCCCTACCTCGTCAAGGGCACCAAGATGCCCGCGACCATGGAGCGCGCCAAGATGACGCTGCTGCTGGAGATGCTGCAAGAGCTGGCCGACGAAGGCCGGCGCGTGCTGGTGTTCTCGCAGTTTACCGAGATGCTGATGCTGGTGCAGGCCGAGCTGGCGGCCATCGAGCTGCCGTGCTTGATGCTCACAGGCGAGACGCCTGTCGATCAGCGCGGCGCAGTCGTCGCGCGCTTTCAGGCCAAGGAGTTCGCGGTGTTTCTGCTGAGCCTCAAGGCCGGCGGCGTGGGCCTCAACCTGACGGCGGCCGACACCGTGATCCACCTCGACCCCTGGTGGAACCCGGCCGTCGAACAGCAGGCGACCGACCGCGCCCACCGCATCGGCCAGGACCAGCCGGTCTTCGTCTACAAGATCGTCGTCGAAGGCAGCATCGAAGAGCGCATGCTCGCGCTTCAGGCCCGCAAGTCGGCACTCGCCGAAGGCGTGCTGGGCCATGATGTGGCTGCGGCGAGCAAGTTCGGGCCAGAGGATTTACAGGGCTTGCTGGCGCCGCTGGAATCGCCATTCGATTGACAACCCAACCATCCCTTTCGACGACCATGCGCAAACCCAACGACAACGCGGCCGGCGGCCTCGTCTATTCCACCGACAGCGGCCGCATGTGCCCCATCTGCCGCCAACCCCTCGCCGCCTGCATCTGCGGCCAGGCGGTGGTGCCTGCTAGTGACGGTATCGTGCGAGTGAGCCGAGAGACCAAAGGCCGCGGCGGCAAGGCGGTGACGCTGGTGCGCGGCCTGGCGCTGCCGCCCGATGTGCTGACGGCCTTGGCCAAGCGGCTCAAGGCGGCTTGTGGCGCGGGTGGGACCACGAAGGATGGCGTGATCGAAGTGCAGGGCGATCACTGCGATCGCGTGGTGGAGTGGCTGAAGAAGGAAGGTTTGACGGTCAAGCGCGCGGGTGGGTGATCAACCGCCCTGCATCCTCAACCGCTTCGCCGCCTCCTCATCCCGCGCATCGTCGATCTCCCGCAGCACACTGCCCACATCCACCGCCCCCGCCTTGCGCTCGAAGCGCCCGGTCAACACCACCTCCGGCGTCAACACCCCGCGCGTGTACAGATCCCATATCTCCGGCCCGTATTGCGTGGCCAGCAGCTCCGGCGCATCGCGGCCGAAGAAGTCGCGGAGGTTGTCGACATCGCGCAGCAGCATGCGTTGCGCATGGTTGTTGCCCGCGGCGTCCACCGCCTGCGGCAGGTCGATGATGACCGGGCCATCGGCGGCAAGCAGGATGTTGAATTCCGACAAGTCACCGTGCACAACCCCGGCGCACAACATGCGCACCACTTCATCGATCAACGTGGCGTGGTGGGCCAGCGCCTCGTCGTGCGTGAAGGCCACGTCATTCAGCCGCGGCGCGGCATCGCCGTGGGCATCGGCCACCAGCTCCATCAACAGCACGCCCTCGAAGAAGTTGTAGGGCTTGGGCACGCGCACGCCTGCCGCGGCGAGGCGGTAGAGCGCATCGACCTCGGCGCTTTGCCACGCGGCCTCTTGCGCCTCGCGGCCGAAGCGGGTGCCCTTGGCCATGGCGCGGGCCTGGCGCGAGTTCTTGACCTTGCGGTTTTCGGTGTAGTCGACGGCCTGCCGAAAGCTGCGGTTGGTGGCTTCCTTGTAGACCTTGGCGCAGCGCGTGTCGTCGCCGCAGCGCACCACGAAGACCATTGCCTCCTTGCCGCTCATGAGCTGGCGGACCACCGAGTCGATCAGGCCTTCTTCGATCAGGGTTTGCAGGCGCTTGGGAGGTTTCATGGGCGCATTCTCCCTTGCATGCGCCGCGGGCCCGCTCTGCGTGGCTTTCAGCGCGTGGTCTTCAGCGCCGCCGCAGGTAGACGAAGAGCCCGGTTATCGCCTCGCGCTGGTCCTCGCGGATAGTCTGGGCCGAGAGGGCTGTCACCTCGAAGCCATGCGCTGCCGCCAGCTCGCGCAGGTAGCGCTCGGCGTGGGCATATCGCAGGCTGGGCAGCAGCTCGAAGTCGTGTGATTCGCTGCCCGCCTGTTCGGCCGAAAAGCAGAACACGCCGCCTCTGGGCATCACGCGGCTGGCGGCTTCGAAGATCGGCGCGAGGTCGCCGATGTAGATGAACACATCGGCGGCGAGGATCAGGTCGAAGCGCTCTGTGGTCGTTTGCAGATAGCCGGTCGCATCGGCCTGCGCGAGTTCGTCGTAGAGGCCGAGCGCATGGGCCTGGTCGAGCATGCCGGCGGAAAGATCGATGCCGACGAGGCGATCGGCGAGGGGCTTGACGAGAGGCGCGCACAGGCCGGTGCCGCAGCCAAGGTCGAGCGCGGACGCGAACTTGCCCGATGCGCGATCAGTCGCCAGTTCCGCCAGCGGCTCTGTCAGCACGATGTGCGCGCGGTAATGCAGCAGGTCGATCAGGTGATGGTCGAACTCGGCGGCGTAATCGTCGAACAGCGATTGCACATAGTGCGCCGGGGCGATGGTCGGGATGGCGGTCGGCCCGGTGACCGACTGACCAGCCGGCGTCAAGGCCCGAACCGAAGCCAGGTAGTAGCCATGCAATTCCGCATCCGCCCCGTGCGCGATGGCCTGCTCGAACGCATCCGCCGCTTCTTCCAGGCGCATCGCCTCGCGCAAGATGCCGCCACGGTGGCTCCACGCCTGCGCCAGGCCCGGGTCGATCGCCAACGCGCGGTCGTACGACACCAGCGCATCGTGCGGCCGGCCGAGCGTGTGCAGCGCAAAGCCGCGGTGCATCCAGGGTTCGGCGCGGCTGGCGTCGAGGGCGATGAGTTTCGTCAACGAGGCCAGCGCCTCATCGTGCCGGCCCAGTTCGGCCAGCGCCGTGCCTTGGTGAAACATCGCCTCGGTGTTGTGCGGTTCGATCGCCAGCACCTGTTCGGCCGCGGCCAGCGCTTCGGCCGGCTTGGCCAGCTTCATGCGAACGGCGGCGAGGTTGATCAGCGTCGAAACGCGGCCCGGCAGCAGGGCGAGCGACGCCGTGAACTGCGCTTCGGCATCGTTCAGCCGGCCGGCTTCCAGCGCGGCCAGGCCGTCGATGAAATGCTGTTTGGCGGCTTCGAAAGCGTGGTCGGCGTCGGCCATGAAAACCCGGCAGGTGAACGCCGCGCCGACATGGCGGGCCGCGCGATTATCCGTGTCATGCACTTTAAGTGCGTGTATCGCAGGGGGCCATGCCGCTTTGGCGTGCCTGCAAGGCTCGTGGCTGAAAACGCGCCGCTTCCAATGACATCGGTACGGCCCAACAGGCTCGAGGCTACGTGAACTGGCCGGGCGCCGCCGGCTGTCTGGTCGCTCGCACTGGCGCGGCCGGCCGCGCCAGCCACATGCCGATCACAAAGCTCGCCAGCACGATCGCGATGACCGCTGCGCCCAACCACATCTCCTTGCCCTCGGCCCACCGCCCGGCCGCGCTGCTGGTCTGCACCGCCACGCCCATCGCGGCCGTCAGCAGGCTCACGCCGCCCACGCCCAGCGTGGTGATGCGCGAGGCGAGCACGGCCGTGTGGTCGGAGCGGCGAGTCAGCCTGGCGATCCACAGGCCGTTGAGCCCATCCGTCAGCAGCATGCCCAGCACGAAGAGCCCGGCCAGCGACACCGTCGATTCCCACCCGCCGAAGCGCGTGGAGGCCGCCGCGAACAGCGTGGCCTGGCTCAGCGTGTCGAACGACAACGCAAAGAGCCCGCCCACCCCCATCACCCGCCACGCGCTGCCCACGCTCAGC
>JAMFRW010000001.1 GCA_026224975.1 Rhodoferax sp.
CGACCGACGGCATCTCGCTCACCACGAACAGCAGGCGCACGCCCAGGTGGATCATGCGCAACTCCGCCTGGCGCAGCAGCGCCATCGGCTCGGTCGTGGCCGCCTTGACGCGCGTCAGGTCGGTCATCACATCGAGCGCCGGAGAGGCCAGCGTGACCGTCGGGGCGTGCGGCGGTTGCGCCTGCACGATGCGGGCGCCGGGCTTGAAACGAAACGTGGGCAATGCCGATCCGCTCATCGAGAAACTCCTTGTCGACGACGCCGGCACCCCAAGCTCGAATCGAAACAACGCGAGCTGTTCACCGGCCAATAGCACCCGCCCGTGAACCGGGCAGGGACCACGCCACATTACTCCCGATCGGCAGGGAGATAAAGAGGTTTACGGTGAATGGCTTCCGGCGCGCTACCCCCGCAAGGTCTTGTTGAACAACGCCACCGTGCGCCCCCAGGCCTGCGCGGCGGCGGCCTGGTCGTAGCGCGGGGTGGTGTCGTTGTTGAAGCCGTGTTCGGTCTTGGGGTACTTGAAAGCTTCGTACTTGACGCCGGCAGCCTTGAGCGCGGCTTCGTAGGGCGGCCAGCCGGCGTTGATGCGGTCGTCGTTCTCGGCGAAAACGAGCATCAGCGTGGCCTTGATGCGCGGGACGGCATCGGCAGGCGGCGCGTTGCCGTAGAAGGGCACGCCAGTCACGAGTTCCGGCACTCGCGTGGCCAGCATGTTGACCACGCCGCCGCCGTAGCAAAAACCGACCGCGCCCAGCTTGCCGTTGACGCCCGGCAGCGCCTGGGCAACGCGCGCGCCGGCCACGAAGTCTTCCTGCGTCTTCTTCTGGTCGAGCTGGCCAAACTTCTCGCGCGCCTTGTCTTCGTCACCCGGATACCCACCCAGCGGGAACAGCGCATCGGGCGCGAAGGCGATGAAATCATCGAGCGCCAGGCGGCGGGCGATGTCTTCGATGTGCGGGTTGAGGCCGCGGTTTTCGTGCGCCACGATGATCACCGGCAGCGGGCCAGTCGCCGCCGCCGGCCGGGCGACATAGGCGCGCGCCTTGCCGTAGCCCTGCGGCGAATCGAACTCGATGTATTCGGTCTTGATGCGCGGATCGGCCGGCGGCACCTGCTGCGCCTGGGCAAAGCGCGGGCTCAACGCTTCGAGCAGGCCCGCGGCCGTGACGCCGCCGACGGCAAAGCGCGCGGCGCCGTCCAGAAAACCGCGCCGGTCGATGCCGCCATGCACGTACTTGTCGAAGAGGCAGAGCACCTCGGGGTCGAAATCCCTGGCAGCGCGGCGGGACGTGTCGTTCGGCATGGCGGGCTCACTCGTGGGACAAGCCGCGGTTGTACCGTGCGGCACCGCGGCCTGCCCGGCCGCGTTGTGATGACCCGCCTGACGGCGAGGAGCCTGTCCTAGAACAAGCCGGTGATGCGACCGTCGTCGTCCACATCGATGTTGGCCGACGACGGGCGCGCCGGCAGGCCGGGCATGGTGAGGATGTCGCCGCAGACCAGCACGACGAACTCGGCGCCCGCCGCCAGCCGCACCTCGCGGATGTTGACGATGTGACCGCTGGGCGCGCCCAGCCGTTTCGGGTCGGTCGAGAACGAATACTGCGTCTTCGCGATGCAGACCGGAAAGTGGCCATAGCCCAGGTCCTGCAAACGCTGCAACTCGGCGCGCACCTTGCCGTCGGCGGTGACTTCGCTGGCGCCGTAGATCTTGGTCGCGACCGCTTCGGCCTTCTGCCACAGGGTTTGCGAATCGTCGTAGACGAAGCGCATGTCGGCCGGAGTGGTCTCGACGAGGCGCACCACCTCGCGCGCCAGGTCTTCGGCGCCACGGCCACCTTCGGCCCAGTGCCGCGCCATCACGATCGGCAGTTGCAGGTGCGCGAGCTTGCGGTTGAGCAGCGCCCATTCGGCCTCGGTGTCGCGCAGAAAATGGTTGACGGCCACGACGCACGGCAGGCCGTAGTGGTCGCGCACGTTGTGGATGTGGCGCTCGAGGTTGACGAGCCCGGCCTCGAGAGCCGCCAGGTTCTCTTCGCTCAGCGATTTGGCATCGGCCCCGCCCTGGAACTTGAGCGCCCGGATGCTCGCCACCAGCACCAGCACATCGGGCCGCAGGCCGGACTTGCGGCACTTGATGTCGATGAACTTCTCGGCGCCCAGGTCGGCGCCGAAGCCTGCCTCTGTGACCACGTATTCGGCAAGCTTGAGCGCTGTGCGCGTGGCGATCACGGAGTTGCAGCCGTGCGCGATGTTGGCGAACGGCCCGCCGTGCAGGAACGCCGGGTTGTTCTCCAGCGTCTGCACGAGGTTGGGCTTGATCGCGTCGCGCAGCAACGCGGCCATGGCGCCGGCCGCTTCGAGCTGGCTCGCGGTAATGGGCTGCTGCGCTCGCGTGTAACCGACCACGATGCGGCCGATGCGCCGCTTCAGGTCGGCCAGGTCGTTCGCCAGGCAGAGGATCGCCATGACTTCGGACGCCACGACGATGTCGAACCCGTCCTCGCGCGGGAAGCCGTTGGCCGGGCCGCCGAGACCGATGGTCATCTGCCGCAGCGCGCGGTCGTTCATGTCCATCACCCGCCGCCAGGTGATGCGGCGCACATCGAACCCGAGCGCGTTGCCGTGGTGGATGTGGTTGTCGATCAGCGCCGCGAGCAGGTTGTGTGCGAGCGCGATGGCGTTGAAGTCGCCGGTGAAGTGCAGGTTGATGTCTTCCATCGGCACCACCTGCGCATGCCCGCCGCCGGCCGCGCCGCCCTTCATGCCGAACACCGGCCCGAGCGAAGGCTCACGCAGGCACACGATGGCCTTCTTGCCGATGCGCACCAGCCCATCCGACAAGCCCACCGCCGTCGTCGTCTTACCCTCGCCCGCCGGCGTGGGGTTGATGCCGCTGACGAGGATCAGCTTGCCATCGGGCCGGTCCGCGAGGTTGGCCAGGTGGAGCGGCGAAAGCTTGGCCTTGAAGCGGCCGTAGCTCTCGAGCATCTCCTCCGGAATGCCCAGCCGCGCGCGAGCGAGGGAAACAATGGGTTGCAGGGTGGCTTGCTGGGCGATGTCGATGTCACTGGGCATGGCGAGGGAGTGGATGCGGCCGAGGTTCGGCATTCTCGCCGGAGATCGTCGAGCGGATAGCTATGCAAGGCGCTGGCCATGTCGTGGCGAGCACGAGACATCGGAGGTCGGGTGGAAAAGAACATCGGCCGCCTGCAGTTGGCAACGGACGCGCGGCACATCGCCGGGGTCGCCGGGCCTGCGCCCGGCCTCTCTCAACCTACTTCGTCACATCGAACACCAGATTCACCGGCGATGGCCCGAACGAGCCGTTGGTCACCACGCCGGTCTGGTTGCCCGCCTTCGACCAGTCGCACACACCGCTCGGGAAGATCGCCTGCAGGCGGGTCAGCTCGGCGGGGGTGAAGGTGGCTTGATAGTCGGCTGCAGCCACGGGCTTGAGTGCGCACTTCATGATGTTCGCGGCCACCGGGCCGCCCGCCACGCCGCGCGGAAAGGTCCATGACGGGAAGAGCGTGTTGCACTGCGTGGTGGGCGCGCTGCTCAGGGTCTGCGTTTCGGCGATGAAGTTGGTGGCGCTGCTCCAGCAGCCGTCGACGGCCTGCGCGGGTTTGTTGCGCACGACTTTGTCGCGTTGCGTACCGGCGGCCGTGTCGGCCTTGTAGGCCACGACCCACTGGACGAAGGCACCCCAGGCGGTGTCGGCTGGAACCGGGTTGCCGCGCCACATGACGTGGTTGGCAGTGCTGCCGTTGGCTTGCAGCATGCGGTCGCGCATGGAGAAGTGGAACCATTGGTAGTGGTAGCCGTTGTCGTCGTTGTAGATGCCGGACACATCGAACACCGGGATGGAGGCCAGGCCGCCGTTGCCGCCGAGTTGCAGGCCGGCCTGCTGCGCGCGCGTCATGGCGCCGGCATCACCTACCGTGCGGGCGGTGATGTAATTGGCGTCCTGGTCGTAGCCACCGACCTGCTCGTTCATGTCGAGGAACTGCGTGGTGGTGATGGTGCCGGCGTTGAGCGCGGCCAGGCCGTATTGCACGCCGACGTTGTCGAACGGGCGCAGCGCGAAGCCAGTGGTCTTGTCGACGCCGTAGATGTTCTTCGAAGCGTCGTAGACGGTCGGGCGGGCACCGGTCTTGTTGCTGACCGGGTCGTAGCGCGAGCCGGGCGGCACGAGCGCGTTCCACGAGGCCGAGGCATAGCCGGCGATGTCGACGCGGCCGGGAACGGGGTCGGTACGGCCCGCCTGGTTGGCCGCGGCGATGAACGCCGGCACGCTCTTGTAGCCGGTGACGGCGGCCTTTTGCGCGTCGCTGAAGCCGGTGGTATTGGCCACGGCCCAGTAGTGGCTCAGCAGGTGGCCGTCGGAGCCCGAGAACGCAATGCCCAGCGGGTCGGGGAAGGTGCAGGCGATGAGGATGCCGTCGAACAGCCCGGGGATGCGATCGGCCGGCTGCGAGCTGCCGTAGGAGCCGCCGGAGCAACCCGCGCTCACGGTGAAGGCCGGCACGCCGTAGGTCTTGATGAAGTTTTCCTTGGACATCATCGCGGCTTCGCTGGCAAGCACGGCATTGCAGTTGTTGGACGCGTGGTGCAGCGTGTTCGCGAACATCGCATAGCCCTCGCCGAGGCGCTTGACGTTGAGCAGGCTGAAATCGAAACCGGCCACGGCGATGTTGCCTTGTGCGCCGCCCTGCAGATACCAGCCGCCCGGGCACCCGAAGCCTTCGATGGCCACGAGCCGCTTGTTCCAGCCCTTGGGTGGCGCAAGTGGTGTGGGGGCGGCCTCCTTTGTCGGGTCGTGCAGCACGGCGCTCTGGTAGATGCCGCGGTCGACGGTGCTGGTTTCCACCCGCACGACGAAGGGCACCGCGGTGCCGGCGATCGTGGTGGTGGTGCTCACATCGGCTGGCAGCGTGGAGGTGCTGGGCAGCGCCACGAGCGCGGTCGCGCCGGTGGGCAGGTACATGTAGGTCACGCGGGCCGGGGCCGTGCAGTCGGCATCTGTCGCGGTGCCGAAGAACGAACCGTCGGGCATCACGAAGTTGGCCGTCTGGCAGACGAACGGTGTCTGGTGCGGGCCGGAGATGATGGGCCCGGTGATGGGGTAGCCGGTGAGCGAGAGCGATGCGGTGTCGCCACCGTTGCTCGCGACCAGGGTGTTCGCGCCGTTGGCAATGCCGCTCACCACGCCGATCTTGCGGTTGGCGTTGGCAGGGTCGGCGGTGAACTGCGCTGTCACATCGGTGCCGTTGAGCTTGACGGAGAAGGCCGCCTGCGGCGTGCCGGTGAGCCCGGCCACCGGTGTTGCGACGGTCACGTCGATCAACGCCGTGCCGCCCGAGACGTAATCGGCGCTCGACGAGAGGATCTGCATCGTCGGCGCGGCGATGCGCGGCGAGCCGTTGTCGTCTCCGCAGCCCGCCAGCAACGCGCCGGCGGCAATGGCTGCCGCGGCCATCAGGTGGTGGGTGAGCTTCTTCATTCGCATGGTGTCTCCTGTCTGTTTTTGGATGCCGGGCGCGGGCCGTTCGATGTGCGCACCAGCGCTGCAATCAGCACGCTCTGTGCCAAACGCCGCGCGCTGGCCGCTGCCCTGTGCAGAGGCCGCTTGGCAAGCCCGATGCCGGGCGGATTCCCGCACGTGAGGCGTCGCCGGCATGCGCCAATCCGCACAAGCGGTGGCATCGGCCTAGGGTCTTCCCGATTCGCACCGGCGCGTCGGCCATCGCGCTTGCGGCGGCACCTTGCAGGCGATAGCCTTGCCGGCCGCTCACTTTTACTGCACGCCCTCAGCGCCTTCCAGACCCACCCGCCACCATGACCCCCCGTCTACAGCGCATCGCCCTGGCGGCCCTGCTCGGCGCTGTCGCACTCGGGCTCGTGGGCACAGCCTACAAGCTCTCCGAATCGGCCGGCGTGCGCGCGCTGCACGAGACGGCCTCGCAGCGCCTCGAGGTCTACAGCAGCAGCCTGCAGAGCGAGATGAGCCGCTACGACTACCTGCCCGCGCTGCTCGGCCTCAACCCCGAAGTGATCCGCGCCTTGCGGATCTCGCCGTCCACAGGTGACGCCACCGCCACCGAGCAGGCCAACCGCTACCTCGAAACCGTGGCCACCTCGGCCAAGGCGAGCGCCATCTACGTGATGAACCTCGACGGCATGACGATCGCGGCCAGCAACTGGCAGCAGCGCGGCAGCTTCGTCGGCATGAACTTCGCGTTCAGGCCTTACTTTCAGGACGCCAGGCGCGGTGGCGTGGGGCGCTTTTATGGCGTCGGCACGGTGAGCAACGAACCGGGCTACTACTTCTCGTCGGGCATCTACGACCACGGGCGCATCGTCGGCGTAGCCACGGTGAAGGTCAGCTTGCACAGCCTCGACAACACCTGGAAGAACGCCGACGAGATCGTGGCCGCGGCCGACGAGAACGACGTGATCTTCCTGGCCTCGATGCCGGCGCTCAAGTTCCGCACGCTCAGCCGCCTTTCGCACGAGCGGCTGCAGCAGCTCGAAGCCACGCGCCAGTACCACACCCGTCAAACGCTGGAGCCGATCGGCACCATCGAAAGCCGGCGCCTCTTCGACGGCACCCTGGCCACGCGCATGACGGGCGCGTCGCAACGCACAAGCTCGGGCGCCAACGCCGCCGCGGCCACCGAGCCGGTGCTGCAGGGCGAGTACCTGATCGAAGGCCGGCCCATCCCGGGCACGCCGTGGAAGCTCGTGATGCTGAGCGACACCGCCGCGCTCAAGGCCTCGGCGCGCAACGCCGCCGCCGCCGGCTGCTTCGGTGTGCTGGCCGCGCTGGCGCTGCTGCTGTACGGCCTGCAGCGGCGGCGCGTGGCGGCCCAGGCGCTGACGTCCAAGGCGGCGCTCGAACGCGCCTATGGCGACCTCGAAAACCAGGTCACCTTGCGTACGCAAGACCTCTGTGAGGCCAACGACCATCTGCACCAGGAAGTCCGCGAACGGCGCAAGGCCGAGAAAGCGCTGAAGGACATGCTCGACGAACTCGTGCAGGCCGGCAAGATGGCTGCGCTCGGGCAGATGGCCACAGGCATCACCCACGAGCTGAACCAGCCACTGGCCGCATTGCGCACGCTCTCCGACAACGCGGCCGTGCTGCTGCAGCGCGGCCGCGTGGGCGATGCGCAGGTCAACCTCGTCGAGATCTCGCAGCTCGTGGCTCGCATGGGCAAGATCACCGCCGAGCTGAAGAACTTCGCGCGCAAGACACCGCCGCGGCTGGTGCCGGTCGCGCTGGCGTGTGTCATCGCCGATTCGCTCTCGTTGCTGGAACGCCGGCTGCGCATGGAAGTCGTGCACGTGCGGCTCGATCTGCCCGAAGAGCCTGCCTTCGCACTGTGCGATGCCAACCGCTTGCAGCAGGTGCTGGTCAACCTCGTCGGCAACGCGATCGATGCGATGGGCACCAGCCGGCGCCGCATGCTGACGATCGCGGTGATGCGCGTGGGCGGCTCGGTCTCGATCGCGGTGCGCGACTCCGGCAGTGGCCTCTCCGACGAAAGCGAGCGGCGCCTCTTCGAACCCTTCTTCACGACCAAGGCGCAAGGCAGCGGCTTGGGCCTGGGCCTCGCCATCTCGGCCGACATCGTGCGCGAGTTCGGCGGCAGCCTGAGCGGGCGCAACCTCGCGCCGGCGGGCGCCGAGTTCATGGTGCAGCTCACCGCCGTCGAGGAACTGGAATTCCATGCTTGACACCCGCAAGGAGACACCGCCCGCCAAGCCCACGATCAAGGACACGATGAAGGTGCTCTTCATCGAAGACGATCCCTCGGTGCGCCGCGGCAGCAAACAGGCGCTCGAGCTGGCCGGTCTGCGCGTGGAAGAGTTCGACAGCGCCGACCGCGCGCTCAAGCACATTCGCCCCGGTGCGGCGATCGTCGTCGTCACCGATGTGAGGCTGCCCGGCATGGACGGGCTGGAGTTTTTGCGTCGCATCAAGATGATCGATTCGAAGCTGCCGGTCGTCATCGTCACCGGCCACGGCGACATCGCGATGGCAGTCAATGCCATGCGCGACGGTGCCTACGAATTCATCGAGAAGCCCTTCGGCTCCGAGCGGCTGTGCGAGGTGGTGCAGCGTGCGCTGGAAACCCGGGCGCTCAGCCTGGAGGTGCAGGCACTGCGCAAGCAGCTTGCGGGGCGGCAAAGCATCGAGGCGATGATCGTCGGCAACTCACCGGCCATCGACAAGCTGCGTCGCCACATCGTGGACCTGGCCGACACCGATGCCGATGTGCTGATCCACGGCGAGACCGGCACCGGCAAGGAGCTGGTCGCGCGCGCCTTGCACCAGCTCAGTCGCCGGCAGGCGGCGGGCTTTGTGGCACTCAATTGCGGCGGCCTGCCGGAATCGCTCTTCGAAGCCGAGATCTTCGGGCACGAGCTCGGCGCCTTCACCAACGCCTCGAAGCGCCGCATCGGCAAGCTCGAACATGCACGCGGCGGCACGCTGTTTCTCGACGAGATCGAGACCATGCCCTTGCAGCTTCAGGTCAAGATGCTGCGGGTACTGGAAGAGCGCCAGTTCGAGCGCCTGGGCTCCAACGAGCTGATCGACATGGATGCGCGCGTGCTCGCCGCGACCAAGGCCGATCTGCGCGCCATGGCCGACGAAGACCGCTTTCGGGCCGACCTCTACTACCGGCTCGGCGTGGTGATTCTCGAAGTACCGGCCCTGCGCGAGCGGCGCGAAGACATCCCGCTGCTCTTCGAACACTTCACGCTGCAAGCCGGCGCGCGCTATGGCCGCGCGCCCGAGCCGCTGCCGCGCCACGAGCTGAACCGGTTGATGAGCCACACCTGGCCGGGCAATGTCCGCGAGCTGCGCAACGTGGCGCACCGGCATGTGCTGGGTGTCTCGGTCGACCACCTGGATGGCCGCGAGGCGCCGAGCCGCAGCTTCGAGGAACAGGTGGCTGCCTTCGAAAGGCACCTGCTCGAAGAATCGCTGCGCGCCAGCAGCGGCCATGCATCGGTGGCCAGCGACATGCTCGGCCTGCCCCGCAAGACGCTCTACGACAAGCTGCGGCGGCACAACCTGGTGCCAGAGGATTTCCGCTGACGCCGCTTTCCCCGGACGATTTCTTTCGCTGACGATTCAGCGCGGCCGGTGCATCCTGAACAGCTTCTCCGGCCCGATCTCGAAGTAATCGGCCGGGCCGCCGCCGCGCAAAATTGGCTGGCCGGCGGCTGTGTCGTAGATGCCGTCTTTGAGCAGCGCCTTCGCGATATGAACCGCCACCACCTCGCCGAGCGTGAGCCAGGTAGGCACCTGCGTGCCGTCGGCGCCTTGCAGCTGGATGATCTGCGTGACCTTGCACTCGAAGCTGACCGGGCTCTCGGCCACCCGCGGCACGGCGATCACGCGCGACGCGACGGGCGTGAGCCCCGCGAGTTCGAACTCGTTCACCTCCGGCGGCACCATGGCGCAGCTCGCGTTCATCTGCTCTGCCAACGGGCGCGTGGCGAGGTTCCATGCGAACTCGCCGGTCTCGCGCACGTTGTGCAAGGTGTCCTTGGCGCCGATGCTGGCGAAGCCGACGATGGGCGGCGTGTAGTTGAAGGCGTTGAAGAAGCTGTAGGGCGCGAGGTTCAGCCGCCCTTGTGCATCCATCGACGAGATCCAGCCGATCGGCCGCGGGCCGACGATCGCGTTGAAGGGATCGTGCGGCAAGCCGTGGCCAAGGCGGGGTTCGTAGAAGTGTTCGTCGGCGCGTATGGGATGAGTCAGGGTCATGGCAGCGCTCGGTCATGGGTCGCGAAGGGAGATGGCGCACTGTACGTGGGCCGCTGGCCGCCTGCGTGGCAGACTCGCGCCATGTCAGTTCCCGTTTTCCCGGCTTCCGCCGCTTCGACCGCTCCGCCTGTTTCGGCCGGTGTTCTCCCGCCGACTGCGGCGATGGCTGCCGATCCCGCGCCCGCTGCTTCCGTGACCGCCGCCATCCGTGTCCTCTCCGTCATCCCGCCGATGACCCAGCTCAACACGCCCTACCCATCCACCGCCTATCTCACCGGCTTCCTGCGCTCGCGCGGCGTCGATGCGGTGCAGGAGGATCTGGCGCTGGCGCTCGTGCTCGAGCTGTTCTCGTCCGACGGCCTGCGCGAGATCCGCGAGGCCATCACTGCGCTGCCCGATGAAGCGCGCTCCATTCGCGTCCACGAGTTCATGGAGCAATTCGATCGTTATGCCGCCACGATCACGCCGGCCATCGCCTTCCTGCAAGGCCGTGACCCGACCATCGGCCACCGCATCTGCTCACGCGCCTTCCTGCCCGAAGGCTCGCGCTTCGATTCGCTCGACGTGTATGTGGACGACGACGGCGGCGACCCTCTCGCCTGGGCCTTCGGCGCGCTCGGCATGCAGGACCGCGCGCGGCACTTGGCCACGCTCTACCTGAACGACATCGCCGATGTGCTGCGCGACGCGGTCGATCCACGCTTCGAGTTCGTGCGCTACGCCGAATCGCTCGCGCAAAGCCAGCCGACCTTCGACCCGCTGGCCGAGGCGCTGGCCGCGCCGCTCAACCTCGTCGACCGCACGTTGACCGCGCTGACGCTCGCGGCCGTCGAGCACCACAAGCCAACGCTCGTGCTCGTCTCGACACCGTTCCCAGGTTCGGTCTATGCGGCCTTTCGCATCGCGCAGGCGATCAAGGCGCACGATGCGTCCATCGTCATCGCGTTGGGCGGCGGCTTCGTCAACACCGAGTTGCGCGAGCTGAGCGACGCACGCGTCTTCGATCACTTCGACTACGTGACGCTGGACGATGGCGAGCGGCCGCTGCTGGCGCTGCTCGA
>JAMFRW010000204.1 GCA_026224975.1 Rhodoferax sp.
GAGGATCTTGGTGATCATGCCGCCGCGGCCGAGGCTCGAGCCCGCACCCCCGGCCATCAGCTCAAGTTCAGGTGCGCCGGCGCGGGCTTCGTCGATGAAGCGCGCGTTCGGGTCCTTGCGCGGGTCGGCGGAATACAAGCCGCGCTGATCGGTGAGGATCACCAGCGCATCGGCATCGACCAGGTTGGCGACGAGCGCGCCCAACGTGTCGTTGTCACCGAACTTGATCTCGTCGACGACCACCGTGTCGTTCTCGTTGATCACCGGAATGACCTTGTGCGAGAGCAGCGTCAGCAGCGTGGAGCGGGCGTTGAGGTAGCGCTCGCGGTCGGCCAGGTCGGCGTGCGTCAGCAAGACCTGGGCGCTGCCCATGCCGTGCTCACGCAGCTTCGATTCGTAGATTTGCGCCAAGCCCATCTGGCCGACGGCAGCAGCCGCTTGCAGCTCGTGCACCTCGCGCGGGCGCACCGCCCAGCCGAGCCGCTTCATGCCTTCGGCGATGGCGCCGCTCGACACCATCACGACCTCACGCCCCTGCTCGGCCAGCACCGCCATCTGCCGGCACCAGTTGCCGACGGCATCTGCATCGACCCCGCGGCCCTCGTTGGTCACGAGGCTGGAGCCCACCTTGACGACGATGCGCCGGGCGTTTTTCAACGCCTCGCTCATGTCGCGGAGGGGGCGTCGCCCACGGCTTCGACGGCGGAGATCCCGTCGGTGAAACGCGGATCGGGATCGTCCGGCACCACGTTCTTGAGCTTGGCCACGTGGTCGTAGATGGCGCGTACCAGCGGCTCGCAGCCTTCGCGTGTGAGGGCCGAAATCTGGAACACCGGGCCCTTCCACTTGAAGCGCTTGACGAAGTCCTTTACGCGTTTTTCGCGGTCTTCCTTCGGCACCATGTCCATCTTGTTCAGGACCATCCAGCGCGGCTTGTCGAAGAGCGAGGCGTCGTACTTCTTCAGCTCGGCGGCAATGGCCTTGGCCTGCGCGACCGGATCGACCGAATCATCGAACGGTGCGAAATCCACAAGGTGCAGCAGCAAGTGCGTGCGCTGCAAATGGCGGAGGAAGTAGTGTCCGAGGCCGGCGCCTTCCGAAGCCCCTTCGATCAGGCCGGGAATGTCCGCCACCACGAAGCTCTGCTCCGGCGCCACGCGCACGACGCCGAGGTTGGGGTGCAGCGTGGTGAAGGGGTAATCGGCGATCTTGGGGCGCGCGTTCGAGATCGCGGTGATCAGCGTCGACTTGCCGGCATTCGGCATGCCGAGCAGGCCCACATCCGCCAGCACGCGCAATTCGAGCCGCAGCTTCTTCTGCTCGCCGGGCCAGCCGGGCGTTTTCTGGCGCGGCGCGCGGTTGGTGCTGGTCTTGAAGTGCAGGTTGCCGAAGCCGCCATCGCCGCCTTTGACGATCAGCACTTTTTCGTCCGGCACCAGCAGTTCGGCGACGACGCTGCCGCTGTCGGTGTCGGTGATGATCGTGCCCATGGGCATGCGCAGCACGATGTCTTCGGCGGCGGCGCCGTACTGGTCGGAGCCGCGGCCGTTTTCGCCGCGGCGCGCTTCGTGGCGGCGGGCGTAGCGGAAGTCGATCAGCGTGTTGAGGTTGCGGTCGCCGACGGCATAGACGCTGCCGCCCCGGCCGCCATCGCCGCCGTTCGGACCGCCGAAAGGGATGAACTTCTCGCGGCGGAAACTCATGCAGCCGTTGCCGCCTTCGCCGGCCACGACGTCAATGGTCGCTTCGTCAACGAATTTCATGATGGTGTTCCAGTGCCGCGAGTTTCAGTAGATTTTTTGCAGAGGACGGTCATTGTGACGCCCCAAAAACGAAGCCCCGGCAGGCCGGGGCTTCGGTGTGCGAGAGCGCCGCGTGAGCAGCCTCCGGCTTCAGGCGATCAAGCCGCCACTCAGAGCGCCGTGACGAAAACCGTCTGGCGGTTGCGCGGGCCCTTGATGGCGTAACTGACCTGCCCATCGACCAACGCGAACAGCGTGTGGTCCTTGCCGATGCCGACGTTGGTACCGGCGTGGAACTTGGTGCCACGCTGGCGAACGATGATCGAGCCGGCCGGAATCTTCTGGCCGCCGAACACCTTCACGCCGAGCATCTTGGGTTGTGAGTCGCGGCCGTTCCGTGTAGAACCGCCGCCCTTTTTCTGTGCCATGGTTTAACTCCTTGCTTGGCTTCGGTCGCTCAGGCGTTCACCGCACTGATTTCGATCTCGGTGAAGTTCTGGCGATGACCTTGTCGCTTCTGGTAATGCTTGCGACGCCGCATCTTGAAGATGCGAACCTTGTCATGCCGACCCTGGGCCAACACTGTGGCCACCACGCTTGCGCCTGCTACCAAGGGAGTCCCGACCGTGAGTTCGGCGCCGGCACCAATAGCCAACACCTGGTCGATCGTGATCTCTTGGCCAACATCCGCAGCAATCTGTTCTATTTTGATCTTTTCGCCTGCAGCAACTTTGTATTGTTTGCCGCCGGTTTTTATGACCGCGTACATATCAGCCCTTTCGATGGATTTCCGCTGCTTCCGCCCCCAGGGCTGGCCTGAACGACAAAAGAAACGGCCCTGCAAAACGCGCAGAGCCTTCGAGTATAGCATGCGCAGTCCCCAGCTTGGCAAGGCGGTCTCGCGCCGACGCCAAGCCCCGAGAGAGCACCGCCAGCGTTTCTATAATCGATCACCTCCAACCGAGCCCAGCGTGCAACCACCTTCCACCCTCAACGCCCCAGCGCTCGACGCCGCCCAGCTCATGGCGGACGACATGCAGCAGGTCGACGGCGTGATCCACCGCCGCCTGGCCTCCGATGTGGCGATGATCAACCAGATCGCGCACTACATCATCAGCGCGGGTGGCAAGCGCATCCGGCCGATGCTGGTGCTGTTGTTTTCCGGCGCGCTCGGCTTTGCCGGACGCGAGCGCTTCGAGCTCGCCGCCACGGTCGAATTCATCCACACCGCCACCCTGCTGCACGACGACGTGGTCGATGAATCGGCCTTGCGTCGCGGCCGGCAAACGGCCAATGCACTCTTCGGCAATGCCGCCAGCGTGCTCGTCGGCGACTTTGTCTATTCGCGCGCCTTCCAGATGATGGTGTCGGTCAACAACATGCGCGTGCTCGAAGTGCTGGCCGACGCGACCAACGTCATCGCCGAAGGCGAAGTGCTGCAGCTCATGAACATGCACGACCCCGATCTGGCGGTCGACGATTACCTGCGCGTCATCCGCTACAAGACCGCCAAGCTCTTCGAAGCCAGCGCGCGCATCGGCGCGGTGCTGGCCGACGCCGAGCCGCATGTCGAAGAATCCTGCGCCGACTACGGCCGCTCGCTCGGCACCGCGTTTCAGCTCGTCGACGACCTGCTCGACTATGAAGGCTCGACCGCACAACTCGGAAAGAACGTCGGCGACGATCTGCGCGAGGGCAAACCTACGTTGCCGCTCTTGATCGCCATGGAGCGCGGAACAGCCGAAGAGCGCGAACTGATCCGCCACGCCATCAAGCACGGCGAAATCGCGCGCCTGCCGGAGATCGTGGCCATCGTGCGTGAAACCGGCGCCCTTGCCGCCACCCGCGATGCCGCCCGCGCCGAGGCCGACAAGGCACGCCAGAGCCTGGCGGTTCTCGGCCCTTCGGCATGCCGGGAAGCTCTGCTAGAATTATGCGTTCGATCTGTGGAGCGCTCTTCCTGAGTGACTCGAGCGGTGTTTCGGCCCTCAGCCGAGCCCGAGATCGGGGTGTAGCTTAGCCTGGTAGAGCGCTACGTTCGGGACGTAGAGGCCGGAGGTTCGAATCCTCTCACCCCGACCAAATTTTTCCTTTTCGAATCATGTCTTGTGGTCTGACGCATCAGCGAAGCCACAACGGCTCACTGCGTTCGCCGATGATTCGAGTGCATTCACGAGCCTTGCAAGCAGCCATTCATGCCATAAGTGATGCGAATAGACGACGTGAGTGTTCGCTGACCGCGTTTACAGTGGTGGGTGAATCGGCGATCATGATTCGACACGCTACGAGCTAGGCTCGCCAACGGAACCCCAAGCCCACGTGAACACCCTGGCAGAAGCTCCCCAATCGGCCCTCTCCGGCGTCGCGAGAGTGCTTGTTCACGCCGGCAAGCTCAACGCCAAGGTGGCGGAAGACCTGGCGCGCGGCGCAAAGGAAAAGCGCACCAGTTTTATCGCCTCGGTGATCGCCGCCGGCGCCGTCTCGCCGGCCGATCTGGCGCACACGCTCTCCAGCTCGCTCGCGCTGCCCCTGCTCGACCTGTCGTCGATCGACCCGACACGCCTGCCGCGCAACGTAATCGACGCCAAGCTCGCCTCGCAGTACCAGGTGCTGGTGCTGGGCAAGCGCGGCAGCCGGCTCTTCATCGGCGGCGCCGACCCGACCGATCAAGAGGCGGTGGAGCGCATCAAGTTCGCCACGCAGCTCACACCCGAGTGGGTGATCGTCGAGCACGACAAACTCTCGAAGCTGCTCGAAGGCAGCAGCGCCAGCGCCACCGAAACGCTGGAAGCGCTCTCGTCGAGCGATTTCGAATTCGATGTCACCGACGACGTCACCTCGCCGCAAGAGACCAACGAGGTTGCCTCCGAGGTCGAAGACGCTCCCGTCGTGCGCTTCCTGCAGAAGATGCTGATCGACGCGATCAACGCCCGCGCCTCCGATCTGCACTTCGAGCCTTACGAATACCACTACCGCGTGCGCTTTCGCATCGACGGCGAGCTGCGCGAGATCACGCAGCCACCGATCGCGATCAAGGACAAGCTCTCGTCGCGCATCAAGGTGATTTCGCGGCTCGACATCGCCGAAAAACGCGTGCCGCAAGACGGCCGTATGAAGCTGAAGTTCGGCAACAAGGCGATCGACTTTCGGGTGAGCACGCTGCCCACGCTCTTCGGCGAGAAGATCGTGATCCGGATCCTCGACCCGAGCAGCGCCAAGGTGGGCATCGAGGCACTCGGCTACGAGAAGATCGAGAAAGAGCGGCTGCTGCGCATCATCCAGCGGCCCTACGGCATGGTGCTGGTCACCGGGCCCACCGGCAGCGGCAAGACCGTGTCGCTCTACACCTGCCTCAACATCCTGAACCAGCCGGGCGTCAACATCTCGACCGTGGAAGACCCGGCCGAAATCAACCTGCCGGGCGTCAACCAGGTCAATGTGAACGACAAGGCTGGGCTCACTTTTGCGGCCGCACTCAAGTCCTTCCTGCGGCAGGATCCCGACATCATCATGGTGGGCGAGATCCGCGATCTGGACACCGCCGACATCGCCATCAAGGCCGCGCAAACCGGCCACATGGTGATGTCCACGCTGCACACCAACGACGCACCGACCACGCTGACGCGCCTGCTCAACATGGGCGTGGCGCCGTTCAACATCGCCTCTGCCGTGCTGCTGATCACCGCACAGCGGCTGGCGCGCAAGCTCTGCGAAAACTGCAAGTCGCCGGCCGACTATCCACGTGAGGCCATGCTGAAAGCCGGCTACAAGGAAGCCGACCTCGACGGGACCTGGAAGCCCTACCGCGCCGTCGGCTGCTCGGCCTGCAACAACGGCTACAAGGGCCGTGTCGGCATCTATCAGGTGATGCCGATCACCGAAGACATCCAGCGCATCATCCTGAGCCAGGGTACGGCCATGGACATCGCGGTGCAAGCTCAGCGCGAAGGCGTGCGCGACCTGCGCCAGTCTGGCTTGATCAAGGTCCGCTCGGGTGTGACGACGCTCGAAGAGATTATCTCGGCGACGAATGAGTAAAGACGCCGACACAAACCCTCGTGCCCAAGCGCGAGGCGGCCCATCAACGCACGAACTGGCGGCAAATGCACCGCCAATACATCGCCAGCGAAGAACCCATAACCACTGACAATCGAAGGGGCGAGGAACGGTTTTCCTCGGAGGCACTATGGCGACTGCATCGGCCGCGAAGAACTTCAAGGACATCGTCTTCGAGTGGGAAGGCAAGGACAAGAACGGCAAGACCGTTCGTGGCGAGATGCGCGCCGGCGGCGAGGCGATGGTGGGTGCCAGCCTGCGGCGCCAGGGCATTCTGGTCAACAAGGTCAAGAAGCGGCGCACCAGCGGCGGCAAGTCGATCAAGCAGAAAGACATCGCCATCTTCACCCGCCAACTCTCGACGATGATGCGTGCCGGCGTGCCGCTGATCCAGTCGTTCGAGATCGTGGCCCGCGGCAGCACCAACCCGCGCATGACGCGGCTCCTGATCGAGATCCGTTCCGATGTGGAAACCGGCACAAGCCTGTCGTCCGCCTTCCGCAAGCACCCGCTCTACTTCGACGCGCTCTACTGCAACCTGGTGGAGGCCGGCGAAGCGGGCGGTATTCTGGAAACACTGCTGGATCGGCTCGCGATCTACCAGGAAAAAACCATGGCCATCAAGGCCAAGATCAAGTCGGCGCTGATCTACCCGATCGCGGTGCTGGTCGTGGCCTTCGTGGTGCTCTCGGTGATCATGATCTTCGTGATTCCGGCGTTCGAAGACGTGTTCAAGTCCTTCGGTGCCGACCTGCCCGCGCCCACTCTCATCGTCATCGCGATCTCGAAGTTCTTCACCAGTTACTGGTATCTGATCTTCGGCATCCTGGGCGGCGGCGTGTACTTCTTTCTCCAGTCGTGGAAGCGCTCGGAGAAGATGCAGAAGTTCATGGACCGGCTGCTGCTGCGCATCCCGGTGTTCGGCGACCTGATCAACAAGTCGTCGGTCGCCCGCTGGACGCGCACGCTCTCCACCATGTTCGCGGCCGGCGTGCCGCTGGTGGAAGCGCTCGATTCGGTCGGCGGCGCCTCCGGCAACGCCGTCTTTGCCGAGGCCACCGAGCAGATCCAGAAGGATGTGTCCACCGGCTCGGCGCTCACGGCCTCGATGCAGTCGACCAACGTGTTCCCGGTGATGGTGATCCAGATGTGTGGCATCGGCGAAGAATCGGGTTCGCTCGATTCGATGCTGGGCAAGGCGGCCGAGTTCTACGAAGAAGAGGTCGATGAAGCGGTGAAGGGTTTGTCGAGCCTGATGGAGCCGATCATCATCGTGATCCTGGGCACGCTGATCGGCGGCATCGTGGTCTCGATGTACCTGCCGATCTTCAAGCTCGGCCAAGTCGTCTGACCGCGCGCCCATGGACGCGCAAACCGCGGGCTTTCTGCTGTCTCCGCTCGTGCTCGCGTTGCTGGGCTTGTGCATTGGCAGCTTCCTGAACGTCGTCATCCACCGCCTGCCGCTGATGCTGGAGCGCGGCTGGAAGCTCGAAAGCGCGGAGCTGCTCGGTGTGGCCGTGCCCGACGAACCCGCGCTCTCGCTCGCCAAGCCGCGCTCGCGCTGCCCGTCCTGCGGGCACCAGATCACCGCGGCCGAAAACATCCCCGCGCTGAGCTACCTGTGGCTGCGCGGGCGCTGCTCGGCCTGCAAGGTGCACATCTCGGCGCGCTACCCGTTCGTCGAAATCTTGACCGGCGTGCTCTTCGCGCTGATCGGCTGGCGCTTCGGCGCGGTGCCGGTGGCGCTGCTGTGGTGCGCGTTCGCCGCAGTGCTGGTAGCGCTCGCCGGCATCGACTGGGACACGACGCTCTTGCCCGACAACCTCACCCTGCCGCTGCTCTGGGCCGGCCTGGTCGCGAGCCTCCTGGGCTGGACGATTCCGCTCGCCGATTCGCTCTGGGGCGCGGTCGCCGGCTACCTCTCGCTGTGGACGGTCTACTGGGCCTTCAAGCTCACCACCGGCAAGGAAGGCATGGGCTTCGGCGACTTCAAGCTGCTGGCCGCACTCGGCGCCTGGTTGGGCTTGAAGATGATCCTGCCGATCGTGCTCGCCGCCTCGGTGATCGGCGCGGTGATCGGCATCGGGATGAAGATCACCGGAGCGCTGCGCGAAGGCCGCTACGTGCCCTTCGGCCCCTTTCTCGCGGGTGCGGGGCTGGCGGTGATGCTGGCAGGCCAGACGCGCGTGCTGGGCTGGCTCGGGTGGGCTTGAAGATCGGGGCGCAGATGGGCCTCCGAATCGGTCTCACAGGAGGCATCGGCAGCGGCAAGAGCACCGTCGCCCGCATGCTGGCAGATTGTGGCGCGGCCATCATCGACACCGACGCCATCGCCCGCCAGCTCACGCTGCCCGGTGGTGCAGCGATCGATGCCATCGCGCGCGAATTCAGCCCCGAATTCATCGATGCCACCGGCGCGCTGGACCGCCCGCGCATGCGCACCCTCGCCTTCGCCGACGAGAGCGCGAGGAAGCGGCTGGAGGCCATCCTGCACCCCCTCATCGGCCTCGAGACCGAACGCCAGGCGAGTGCCGCCACGCAGGCCGTGAAGGTTTTCGATGTGCCGTTGCTGGTGGAATCCGGCAAGTGGCGCGCCAGGGTCGACAAGGTGCTGGTCGTCGATTGCCTGGAAGCCACGCAGGTCGAACGCGTGATGGCGCGATCGGGCTGGACGCGTGAGGCGGTGCAGGCCGTGATCGCCCAGCAGGCCACGCGCGAGCAGCGGCGCGCCGTGGCCGATGCGGTGATCTTCAACGACGGCATCGCCGTGGATGCGCTGGCGCTCGAAGTGCAGGCGGTCTGGAAAGCCTGGGTGGCGTAAAGAGCGCCCCAAGGCCGACGACATACGTCGTCCGCCCCCCAAAGGGGATGAGCAAAGTGTCCAAGCAACATTTGCTCATGAGTCAATCAGGCATCGGCGCGCAGCACGATGGTGCTGTGAAACAATCGCCGATCCCAACCCCCGCGGCATCCCCGCCCCGGCGGCCGGCACGCGGCGCCGGGCCACTGCGGAACCCACACAGTGATCCTTTACGAATATCCCTTCAACGAGAGCATCCGCACAATGCTCCGGCTCGAACACCTGTTCGACCGCCTCGGCCAGCTCATCGCGCGTGACGCGGCGGTGGACCACCACTACGCGCTTTCCACGATCTTCGAGATCATGGACGTGGCGGCACGCGCCGACCTCAAGTCAGACCTGCTCAAGGACCTCGACAAGCACAAGCAGCAGTTCGTGGCCTACCGCGGCAACCCTTCCATTTCGGAAGAGGCGCTCGACGAAGCCATCGCCCGCATCGACCATGCCTTCAACGGCCTGAACCAGTTCCCCGGCAAGGCTGGCGCGGCGCTCACCGGCAACGAATGGCTGATGAGCATCAGGAGCCGCATCAGCATCCCCGGCGGCACCTGCGAATTCGACCTGCCGGCCTACTACGCCTGGCAGCAGTTCGACCCGCAGCACCGCCGCAGCGACCTGATGGGCTGGGTGGCATCGCTCACACCGCTGGCCGAAGCGCTGCAGGTGCTGCTCGGGCTGCTGCGCGAGTCGGGCGTGCCGCACAAGGTCGTCGCTTCGGGCGGGCAGTTCCAGCAGATCCTGCCGCAGGGCCGCACCTTTTTGCTGATGCGCGTGCGCCTGCAGGACGGGCCGGAGATGGTGCCCGAAATCAGCGGCCACCGGCTCATGGCCTCGGTGCGGCTGATGCGGCAAGACGCCGAAGGCCGCTTGAAACCCAGCACCGCCGACACCACGTTCGAACTCACGCTTTGCTCTTGAACCCGCCATGAACACGCCCACGCCACCGAACATCACCCGGCGCATCGTCACCTGCCCCGGCTGCGGCGGGCCCAGCGTTTATGCGGCCGACAACGCCTACCGCCCGTTCTGCAGCGCGCGCTGCAAGAACAACGATTTCGGCGCCTGGGCGAGCGAGAGTTATCGCGTCGAAGCCAAGCCCGATCTGGACCCGGACCATGACCCGGCGCTCGATGCGGCTTTGGATGCAGAAGACGAAGGCGCACGGCGCTCGCCGCCCCGGATCAACTGAGCGGCACCCGCTCGATCAGTTGATCTCTTCGGCCGAGAACAGCGCAGCGCCGTATTCGTCGGCGCAAGGCTCGGTACAGGCCGGCTTGCCGGCAAACACCGAGACTGGCCCGGTGAAGTGACGCGCCGCATCGGCAGCGCCATCGGCCGTGAGCTGCGCAAAGCCGGCGCTGACCTTGAAGTTGGCCGCCGCGAAATCACGCTTGTCCTTCGAGACGATCGCCAGGAAGTGATCGACCCCCGGCGGGCCGCCGATGCCCAGCTCCCAGCTCGCCTGCGGCAGGTTCAGCGTCTGGCCGGCGTGGATGCGGTTGTCGGGATTGGCCTGGTTCGGGTAGAGCTGGATCAGCGTGTTGTCGGTGCCGTATTGCAAGACGTAGAGATAGCCTTCGCGCGATGACTTGACGCTGAAGGCGAGCTTGTCCTTGCCGATGCGGGCGTGCGACTTGGCGGTCTTGCCTTCGACCTCGAAGCCTGGCGTTTGGGCGGCGGCGATGCGCTCGAACTCGCGCACCGGGTCGAACGGACCGCTGGCGACTGCGGCCGGCTGATCAGGTACGGGCGCTGTGGCAACGGGCGGCGTGGCGGCGGCAGCAGGCGCGCTGGCGGGGCCGGCCGTGGTCGAAGCCGCAGCAGAAGCCGCTGACGCCACCGCTGGCGCTTTGCCTGGCCCTGTCAACGCATAGATGCCACCGCCGACCACCGCCAGCGCAACCACACCGACGCCTATCCACATCGGCGTCTTGCGGCCGGTCGAATCCGATGCCGCAGCCGAGCCGCCTGCCGATGAAGCAGATGCACCCGCCGAAGCCGACGCCGATGCCGCACGGCTCGCCGGCCGCGGCATCTCCGTCGCGCGGCCTCCCGCCTGCCGGTCGGGCGCCAGCACGCCCATGCCCAGCGCCTGGCGCAAGGCATCGATCGACTGCGTGCGCTCCTCCGGCTTGACGGCCAGCGCGTGGTCGATGGCGGCCAGAAAGCTCTCGCTGTACCGCCCGGCGGCGGCTTGCGTCAGCGGCACGTAGCTGTCGTTCATCAGCCGCGCGACAGAGGTCGGCGGCGTGCGGCCCTGGATCGCGAAGTAGACGACCGCCGCCAGCGCATACACATCGGTCCAGCCGCCCTGCTTCATGCCCGGCACTTCGGCGTATTGCTCGACGGGCGCATAGCCGGGTTTCAGGATCACCGTGAGCGCCTGCGTCATATCGCCGATCACGCGGCGCGCGGCGCCGAAATCGAGCAGCAGCGGGCGGTTGCTGCCCTTGAGCAGGATCACGTTGTCGGGCGCGATGTCGCGGTGGTAACACTGCTCGGCATGGATGACCGAAAGCGCCTCGCTCAGCGGCTCCAGCAGTTCCATCAGCCAGGCCTCGTTGGGCGGTGCGCCCATGTCCTTCAAATGCTGCTTGAGCGTGACGCCTTCGTAGAACGGCATCACCATGTAGGCCGTGCCGTTGGCCTCCCAGAATCGGTAGACCTTCACCAGCGAGGGATGGTCGAACTGCGCCAGCATGCGCGCTTCGTTGACGAAGCTCTTCAGGCCGGCCTCGAAGGTCTCGCGATGGCGTTCGGACTTGACCGAGACATTCGTGCCGCCCACGCGCGCGGCGAGTGACGAGGGCATGTATTCCTTGAGCGCCACGCGCCGCTGCAGCGAATGGTCGCGCGCCAGATAGACGATGCCGAAGCCGCCTTCGCCCAGCACCTCGGTCAGCTCGAACTCGGCGAGGAAGGTGCCGATGGGCAGCATGTTGCCGTTGTCGTGCTGCGCGCTCGGCGGCGGCGCGGCGCGCTGCGGGCGGATCACCGTCACATCCGGATCGGGCGGCGGTGCCACCACCCGCGCCTGGGGCTTGGTCACCGTGCGGGTCTTGGGATCGTCGTTTCTCACTGTAGTACATTCGTGATGCACACTCCGATAATCGACCTTTGGACGGCCCGGCGGGCTCATGGTCGCGCTTGGAGACTAGCGGTAGCGAAGATGAAACTCAACGAATCACGTCGTAGCTGA
>JAMFRW010000004.1 GCA_026224975.1 Rhodoferax sp.
ACCTGGATTCGGCCTCCGAAGTGCTGCCGGTCGCGATGCTCTACGTCGGCAAGCCGGCCTACAGCACGACCGCAGCCGACTACGAGGCTGCGAGCAAGATGCTCAAGAGCGTGCGCCCGTACGTGACGCGGTTTTCGTCGTCGGGTTACATCAACGACCTGGCGAGCGGCTCGCTGTGCGCGGTGATGGGCTACTCGGGCGACATCAACATCGCCCGCGCCCGCGCGCTCGAAGCCGCGCCCAAGGCGCCCGCCAACATCGAGGCACTGGTGCCCAAGGGCGGTGCCACGCTGTTCTTCGACACCATGGCCATCCCCAAGGACGCGCCGCACCCGAGCAACGCGCACCTCTTCATCAACTACATCCTGCGGCCCGAGGTGGCGGCCAGCCTCACGAACAAGGTGTTCTACGCGAACCCGAATGCGGCTTCGCTGAAGTTCGTCAAGAAGGACGTGGCCGAGAACGCAACGATCTTCCTGAGTGACGCCGACAAGAAGCGCCTGACGCCGCCTGATGCGGCACCGCAGGACATCCGGCGTGTGCAGACGCGCATCTTCACGGCGTTCAAGGCGGGGAAGTGACCGTTTCGCATCGGTGATGCTGGCCGCTGTGTCGATGACGGTGCGATCAACCACCGCTCGTTTTCGAACAACGCTGCGTGCACTGGCCTGTGTTTGCGGCCTCGGCGTCATTGCGAGCGCCGGGGCGCAAGAGAAGACGGCCGATGCTGCAACACCAGCCGCCGATTGCGGAGCGCCCGCGTCGACGGCTTGTTTCTTCGCCTTCACGCCGGCAGGCGCGGGCGGGCAGCTTCACTACTACGCATCGCGCACGCCCGGCGCAGCGTTTGCGGCGCCCGGCCCCGCGGCCGCGCTGATCGCCATGCACGGGCATTCGCGGGACGGCAACAAGACTTTCGATGCGGCGCTGCTGGCGCTGCAACGCGCGGGCGCCGTCGATCGAACCGTCGTCATCGCGCCGGTCTTTCAGGTGGCTACCGCGGAGGCTGCCAAATGCCACACGGCCGGTGTGCCGGAGGCGCAGGCCGGCGATTTGCAATGGACCTGCGCCTCGTGGCCCGAAGGCGGCCGCGCCCGCAACGGCAACCGGCTGACCTCGTTTGCCGTGCTCGATGCGCTGGTGGCCGAGGTCGTGCAGCGCTGGCCCAGCGTCAAGATGGTCACCATCGCCGGCTTTTCGGCCGGAGCGCAGATGGTTCAGCACGCCATCGGCTTCGCGGCCGATGCGCCGCCCGGCGTGGCGCTGCGCTATGTCGTCGCGGATCCGGGCACTTGGCTTTACTTCGACGATGTGCGTCCGGTGCCGATGCGAAACGGCCTGCCCGTGGATTGGTCGACCTGCCAGGGCGGCGTGGGTTTCATCGGCGATTGCTCTTTGCAACTCGGCGAGCCAGGCGGTGTATGTGCCAAGGTGAATCGGTGGAAGTACGGAACGGATTCGCTGCCCGAATCGCTTGGCCGCGGCGCGGCCGAAGCCAGGGCGCGGTACGCCGCCGCCGACATCAGCTATTTGGAAGGCGATCTCGACAGCAGCGACGCGCGCGGAACCGCCTACAAGGTGCTCGACACAAGTTGCGCAGCCAACGCGCAAGGGCCGTATCGCTTGCAGCGCGGACTGGGATACGGGCTCTACGACCACACCTTGCTGGCACCCGCCAAGCAGCGGCAAATCACGATCGTGCCGAGTTGCGCGCACGACGTGAGCTGCGTGTTCCCGTCGGCCGCGGCGCGGGCCGCGTTGCTGGGCGGTCCCTGACGACCACCCGGCGCCCGATCACGCCACCTTCACGCCCTTCCAGAACGCCACGCGGCCCTTGATCTCGGCCGCCGCTTCGCTCGGCTCGGGGTAGTACCAGACGGCGTTTTCGTTCATGTCGCCGTCGACCATCAGGCTGTAGTAATAGGCCTGGCCTTTCCACGGGCAACTGCTGCGGTGGTTGCTGAAGGTCACGTACTCGCGCTTCAGGCTGGCTTCGGGAAAGTAGTGGTTGCCTTCGACCACCACCGTGTCGTCGCTTTCGGCGATCACCGCGCCGTTCCAGGTTGCTTGCATCGTCGGTCCTTTGGGTTCGGGGGCTGGTGAGCGGATGACTGCCAGCGGCGGATCGTAGCGGCGTCGCGGCAGGCGTGCATGGCCGGCGCCACGCGGCATCACCCTTCGAGGGTGTCGGCCAGGTTTTGTGCCATTCAACCATCCATATGGATGATGTTAGGATTCCTTATGGCTGGCAAAACAATCTCAC
>JAMFRW010000205.1 GCA_026224975.1 Rhodoferax sp.
ACTGGCCAGGCGCCTCTCTATACGATGCATTCGACCAGTCCGGCGAGCTATATCGGTCACTTTTCCAGACCACGATTCAGCTCTACGACAAGCAAATTCCGTACGGCACGAAGAACGTCATTTATGACTTCAACCGCGGCCTATACGCCTATATCAACGATATAACAGTAAGTGGCACGAAGGTGTTAGCCAAGACAATGAGTGAAAAGGAAATGAACCCCGAGGCGGTGGTCGGGCGCGAAACGGCGAGGTGAGCGAATCGAGGCTCCGCCCGACACCACATCAATCGAGACGCTTTCTATCCGGTCGCAGAGCTGGTCCTGTCCATCTGAGCGGGTTCCAACGATTTTTTGGCTCATCAGACTTTCGAGTGGGTCCACCTGCGAGGCCATAGATCGAGGCCGCCGCAATGAAGGTACACGGCGATCTTGAAGTGGCTGGCGTTGTGGTAGCCGCAGGCTCGCTCCTGGATCGTGGCGATCTTGGAGTTCAAGCCCTCTGCCATGGCGTTGCTGATGCGGTGCTCGAAGTACGTGAGCACATTGGGAAGGTGCCTGGCGAGCATCTTCGCGGCGGCGATCATGGGCGGCAGCCGGCTGTGCGTGGCCCAGAAGTACCAGCGCTTCCAGAATTCCGCGGCCTGGCTCTCGCGGCGGCAATCCCAGAGTTCGCGCAGCGACTCCTTGAGCGCCCAGGCGCGTGCCGTCTTCAGGTGCGCGTCCTTGAGCATGTCGAAGCGCTCACGCTGCCCATGTTCGCACTGGTCGATACCAACAACATGTACGCGAGCTGCGAGCGGGGCTTCCAGCCGCACCTCGTCGGGAGCCCGCTTGTCGTGCTCTCGTCGAACGACGGTGCCCGCATCGCGCGCAGCAACGAGGCCAAGGCCCTCGACATCGAGATGGCCCAGGCGTGGTACCAGGTCAGGCACCTGCAGCAGACGCACGGCCTGATCGCGGTCTCGGCCAACTTCGAGCTCTACAGCGACATGTCGAGCCGGATGATGGCGGTCGCCGACCGCCTCGCGCCGCGCCAGGAGGTCTACTCCATCGACGAGTGCTTCCTAGACTTCGACAGCGACGTGGCACGTTCAGAACGGCACGCCGCTCGACGTGCTGCAGAAGCTCGGGGCGTGGCCTGATCCGCGCATGTTGGCCAACTGCGCCCACCACGCGCCGGGGCACATCGCCTCATTCGCGAACAACAACCGGAGAGAGAAGTGACGCCCTTCGTCTCAGCCAACGTGGCGCGCCTCGTGCCGCGTCTCGACTGGGTCGCCGTAGAGCGCCTGAACGCCTTGCCTATGTCCACGACCATGACCAACCGTGCCGGCGTATGACCAGTCCTGGGCAACTCGAAGTTCGAGAGTGCTTAGACCGGCTGCACCTGAGTGCTTGATTTCCCTACCGAATTTGGTAGGCGCGAATGGACTCGAACCATCGACCCCCACCATGTCAAGGTGGTGCTCTAACCAGCTGAGCTACGCGCCTGTCGAGCCCAAGATCATAGCAGGGTTTTGTGCCGATTTTCAGCCGGCGCCGCAGTGACTCATTTTCGTCGCACCGAACGCACACCGGTGATGCGCTCGGCCAGGCCGAGCACGTAGGCCAGGCGGGCGGAATCAGCGACTTCGACGGTGAAGGTCATCCAGGCCGTGCCACCGCCGCCGGTGTCCTTGACCGATTGCGTCTTGACGCCTGTGACGTTCATCTTTTCCTTGGCAAACACTTCCGAGATGTCGCGCAGCAGGCCTTGCCGGTCGGCCGCTTCGACCATCACGTCGACCGGGTACATCTCGGCATTCGCGCCGCCGCGTGGCGTACCCCAGGCGACGGCAATGACGCGCTCGGGCGCGCGGCTGGCCATCTGGCGGAAGTTGCTGCAGGTGGCGCGGTGCACCGCCACGCCCTTGCCGCGCGTCACGTAGCCGCCGATGGCGTCGGGCGGCGCCGGGCGGCAGCAGCGCGCAAGGCTGGTCATCAGCGACTCGACGCCGACCACCAGCACGCCGCTCTTGGGCGACTCGGCATAGGGGCTCGCCTTGCGCAGCGCGATGATCTCGTCGGGCGTGGGCAGCACTTCAGGCGGGCGCAGCAAGGCCTCGATGGTGCGCAGCGAAAATTCGTCCTTGCCGACGACTTCGAAGAGCGCGTCGGCGTTGCGAAAGCCGAGTTGCGAGGCCAGGTCATCGAGCTTGACGGCCGTCTTGCCTTCGCGCTGCAAGAGCTTTTCGACAGCCTCGCGGCCACGCGCGATGGTGGCGCTTTGCGCGAGCGCGTTGAACCAGGCGCGCACCTTGGTCTTGGAACGCGGCGCGCGCAGATAGCCCAGCTCGGCATTGAGCCAGTCGAGCGAAGGGCCGCCTTCCTTGACGGTGGTGATCTCGACGGTTTGCCCGCTCTTCAGCGGTGTGTTGAGCGGCACCATCACGCCATCGACCTTGGCGCCGCGGCAGCGGTGGCCGAGCGTGGTGTGCACGGTGTACGCAAAGTCGATCGGCGTGGCGCCGGCGGTGAGTTCGACCACGGCGGCCTGCGGCGTGAAGACGTAGATGCGGTCGTCGAAGACCTGGCCTTTCGCCCTACTGTCATCGCTACCGGCGCTGGAGAAGTCGCCGCCCTCCCCGTCCTGCTCGACGAAATCGCGCTCCCAGGCCAGCAACTGCCGCAGCACGGCCTTGCGCGCTTCGGCGATCTGCGCATCGGCCTCGCCCGCGGTGCTCGCGCCGCCGTAGCCCTTGGCGCCCGCCTCCTTGTAGGCCCAGTGCGCGGCCACGCCGTGCTCGGCATGTTCGTGCATGGCGCGGGTGCGGATCTGCACTTCGACCGCGCGGTCCTGCGCATCGAGCACCACGGTATGCAGCGATTGATAACCGTTGGGTTTCGGGCGGGCGATGTAGTCGTCGAACTCGCCCGGCACCGGCCGAAAGAGTTCCTGCACGCGGCCCAGCACCGCATAACAATCGGCGACGGTCGGCACGATGACCCGGAGCGCGCGCACGTCGAAGATGCGAGCGAAGTCCAGGTCCTTGCCGCGCATCTTTTTCCAGATGCTGTAGAGGTGCTTCGGCCGGCCCTGCACCTCGGCGTGCAGGCCGTGCGCGGCGAGGTCGTCACTGAGCTGCCGGCGAAAGGCTTCCACGCGCTGCTCACGCTCGACGCGTTTTTCGTCGAGCAACTGCGCCACCCTCTTGTAGTCGGCCGGCTCCAGGAAGCGGAAGGACAAATCCTCCAGCTCCCACTTGATCTGCCAGATGCCGAGCCGGTTGGCGAGCGGCGCAAAGACCTGCAGCGATTCGGCAGCGAGTTCGGTGGAGCAGGGCGTTTTGCTGGCGGCGAAGAAGCGCAATGTCTGCAAGCGCGACGCGAGCCGCAGCAGCACCACGCGCAAGTCGCGCGAGAAGGCCAGCAGCATCTTGCGCACGCGCTCGGTCTGCTGCGCGCGCTGGCCGTGGCCGAGCTGCGCCTCGCGGGCGGTGCGCTGCAACTGCATCAGCTTGCGGGTGGCAACGACGAGGCTGGCGTGTGATTCGCCGAAGGCCTTGGTGACGACCTCTTCCGGCTTCGCGAGGTAATCGCCCGCATAGACGAGGTACGCCGCCGCACGCATCGATGGCGCGGCGCCTATGCCTTGCAGGATGGCGGCCACGCCGTCGGCATGCGAGAGCGCGTCTTCGCCCGTGTCCATCGCTTGGCCGGTCAGGAGTGGCTCGGCGAAGGCGCGGGCACGCACGAGTTGTGCTGCTTCGCTGGCCGGGTCGGCGTGCTCGGCCGATTCGCCCGCGAGTTGGACGATGGATGCGGCGGGTTCGTGCGCGTCCAGCAGCCCTGTTTTCATGGCGCCAGCAAGAACTCCCGCACGGCAGCCACCTGGTCGGACGCGATCAACGTGGGCGCATGGCCGACGCCCGCAAATTCGACCAACCGCGCGCGCGGGCCGCGCTGTGTCATGGCCTGCGCGGTCGGTGCATCGAGCAAGGCCGAATCGGCCCCGCGCACGAGCAGCGTCGGGCAGGTGATGGTGTCATAGGCGTTCCACAGCGCGGCCTCGCCGGCAGCCGCCATCTCGGGCGTGATCGCGCGAAAGGGAATGCCGATGGCCGGGTCGTAATGAGGCTTGAAGCCCGTGCCACCCGCGTCGTCGTTCGGGCGCAGCATCGGCTTGGTCAACGCCAGCCATTGCTCGCGCGTGTGCGGGCCGAAGCCGGCGGAGATGCTGAGCAGGTAATCGGCCGCGGCATCGAGCGAGGGCCAGCGGATGGGAGCGCCCAGATAACTCGCGATGTGGTTCAGGCCCTCGGCACGCAGCGTGGGGCCGATGTCGTTGAGCACCAGCCGCTCGATGGTCGAGCCGGGCAGCGAGGCCAGGCTCATGCCGATCAGCCCGCCCATGGAGGTGCCGACCCAATGCAGCGTCTTCGCGTTGAGGCGCGCCAGCAGCGTGACCATGTCGGCCACATAAGCCGGGATCTGGTAGCCCATGGGATCGGCCAGCCGATCGGATTCCCCGCGGCCCACCACATCAGGGCAGACCACGCGGTATTCGCTGCTCAGCGCCTGCGCCAGCACATCGAAATCACGCCCCTGCCGCGTCAGCCCGTGAACGCACAGCAGAACCTTGGGGTTGGCCGCGTCGCCCCACTCCCACCAGGCCAGGCGATGCAGGCCGCGGGTGTCCAGGCAGGGCACGTGGTGGAGGCGGGGTTCGGTCATGGAGGGCTCTGGGGTTGGGCTGCTGCGGCTTGTCGATCGTCGTTTTCGATCGTAAGCGAGCGCTGCTATTTGCTCATCTGCACCGTGCCGTTCACGGTGACGGTGACGGTGCCTTTGCCGGCTTCGATGGGCAGCGCTTCGTCCGACGAGGGCGCAGACATGGTCTTGGCCCGCATCATCATCGGCACCATGCCGCCCTGCTCGTTGGCATTCACGTTCACTTCGCGGATCGTGTAGCCGGTGTAGCCGAACTGCCTGGTGTACTCGGCCGCCTTGGCGCGGTAGGCGGCGATGGCCTGGCCGGTCACGTCGGACTCGGATTTTTCGCGCAGCTCGCGCGAGAGGTTGTAGGCCACGCGGGCGATGGTCAGCGTGGTGATGCGGCCGGCGAGCTGGGCGATGGCCTGCAGGTCACGGCCTTCGATCACCAGCTCGGCGCTACCTTGCCAGCCGTTGGCGCCGCCCTTGGGGTTGTAGCGCGGGTAGATCGAAAAGTTGCCGGTGCGCACATCCACTTGGCCGGGCTTGGCGGCCTTCTTGGCTTCGGCCAGCGCGGCCTCCAGCGCCTGCTTGAGCTGTGACTGCACGGTATTGGCATCGGCGCCATCACGGCTGGTGTTCATCGTGATGTTCAGCAGATCCTTGGTGACCTCGATGCTCGCGCTCGACTGCAGGCTCACCACACCTTGCGGCGGCGGCGCATCGGCCCGGGCAGTGCCAGCGAGGGCGGTGGCCAGGACGGCAAAAGACAAAGGGAGGGCTGACGATCGAATGACGGAAAGACGGGGCATAAAACGCATGTGAACAAGGCTCCAGAAAAGATGGACGAACAGCAATCTTGTGACGAAAGATGACTTGGAGCGAGGCCGCGCGGCCTTCGTTCCCCGGGAAAAACGTCTTCCACCGAGCGCAACCGCGGTTTTGTAACAGATGGTCAGACCGGCCAAAAGGGTCTTCGAATCTGCCCACAATCGGCTCTGTTACAAATAAGGAAAGGCCAGACCCCCATGACCACAGCCGCCCCGCCGCGCCCCGATCGAATCGC
>JAMFRW010000206.1 GCA_026224975.1 Rhodoferax sp.
ACCTGCAAAGCTCGGTCGAAAGCCAATCGGCGGCGCAGAGCCGGATCATGGATGCGGACTTCGCGTCGGAAACCGCGAACATGTCGCGTGCGCAGATCCTGCAACAGGCCGGAACCGCCATGGTGGCGCAGGCCAACCAGTTGCCGCAACAGGTGCTCAAGCTGCTGCAAGGCTGATCGAGCAAGTAACGCTGCGCGGCTCAAGTTCGGGGCGGCGCGGCCGACAACGGGATAACCGGGCTGACACCCGGCTGTCCCGTTTTCATTTTCAGATCGGCGCTCACCGCGCGGATCAGCGCACACGAAGGTAGCTGCCATGGCATCGATCAGTTCCACCGGCTCGGTCAGTTCCGCCGGCATCGGCAGCGGCCTGGATGTGGCCGGCATCGTCTCGAAGATGATGGATGTCGAGAAGGCGCCGCTCACGCTGCTGCAGACGCAGGCCAGCGACATCTCGACCAAGATCTCGGCCTTTGGCGCGCTCCAATCGGCGATGTCGGCGTTTCGCGATGCGGCCAATGCGCTCACGCTGCCCTCGGCCTGGTCGGCCACCACCGCCACCTCGGCGGATTCGAGCATTGCGTCCGGCACGACGACCAGCGGCGGCACGGCCGGCAACTATGCGGTGACGGTGAGCAGCCTGGCCACGGCGCAGGCCGTCGCCACTGGCGCCTTCGCCAACAGCACGGCACTTGTCGGGGCCGGCACGATGCACATCGACCTGGGCACCTGGGCCGCTGCGCCGGCCAACAGCTTCACTGCCAAGTCGGGCAGCACCGGCATCGACATCACCGTCGGCGCGACCGACACGCTCTCCGATGTGCGCGACAAGATCAACTCGGCCGGCGCCGGTGTCAACGCCTCGATCGTGACCGACATCAACGGCTCGCGCATGGTGCTCACTTCCAGCAACACCGGCACCGACAACGGCTTTCGCGTGACGGCGCAGGACGGCGACGGCAACAACACCGACGCGACCGGCTTGTCGGGCTTGGCATACGACCCGCAGAACAGCACCGCCGGCACCAGCCGCACGCAGAGCGCCGGCAATGCCAATGCCACCATCAACGGGCTAGCCGTGAGCTCGGCGACCAACAAGCTGAGCGGCGTGATTCAAGGCCTGGACATCACGCTCGGCAAGGTCTCCGCCACGCCGGTGCAGATCACGGTCGGCCAGGACAACACAGCGATCAAGGGTTCGATCTCGACTTTCGTCAACGCCTACAACGCCCTCTCGACACTGCTCACTGCCGACACCAAGTACGACGCCACCAGCACCACCGCCGGGCCGTTGCAGGGTGACAGCACTGCCGTCTCGATGCAGCGCCAGTTGCGCAACATCATCGGCGCGAGCAGCACCGCCTCGAGTGTCTTCGGCACCTTGTCGCAAGCCGGGCTCGAAGTGCAGAAAGACGGCACGCTCAAGATCAACGACACCAAGCTCACCGCCTCGCTGGGCAATCTGGCGGAGGTTAAGAAGCTCTTCTCGAGCAACGCGGGCAGCGACCCGTCGAACTACGGCATCGCACAGAAGATGGGCTCGCTCGGCAACTCCATGCTCAACACCGGCGGCCTGCTGGTGACGCGCAACACCGGTCTGAACACCACGCTGACGGCCAATCAGAAACGCCAGACCGACATGCAGTCGCGGCTGGACGCGACCGAGTCGCGGCTGAAGGCGCAGTACACCGCGCTCGACACCAAGATGGCCTCGCTCACCACCCTCAGCACCTACCTCACGCAGCAGATCGCGGGCTGGAACAAGAGCACCTGATGAAGCCCCGAGTAACCGGTAAGTAAGCGGCCGTTCTCCGGCTCAAGCCACTCTGCACCGGGCCGATAACTAAATCATTGCAGTCACTTCCGAAAGCAGCCTCCATGTTCGCCTCTGCCACGTCATCGAACACATACACGCGCCAGGCCGGCGCCTACCAGCAAATGCATGTGAGCACCGGCGTGACCGGGGCCACGCCGCACGGTCTGGTGACGATGCTGTTCGATGGCTTCGTGGACTCGGTGTCACAGGCCCGCGGCGCCATGCGCAGCGGCAACATCGAAGCCAAGGGCCGCGCCATCGGGCGCGCCGTGAGCATCGTCAACGAAGGCCTCAAGGGCACCTTGAATCTGCGCGACGGCGGCAAGCTCGCGGCCGATCTGGATGGCCTCTACGGCTACATCACGCTGCGCCTGACGCACGCCAACCTGCGCAACGACGAGGCCGCGCTGGTGGAATGCAACCAGCTCATCGAACCCGTGCGCAGCGCCTGGGCCGGCATTGCCGACAAGGCCACCACATGAGGCGACACGCCATGACGATCATCGATTCGTTCTTCCAGCCCCTGCATGCCCAAGACGCCATGAACACCGCTCTGTTGAACTACTACGAAGCCATCGAAAAGGCCAGCCAGGACATGCTGGAAGCCGCGCGTATGGGCAACTGGGACCAGGTGCTCAAGCTCGAAGGCGCCTGCGCGCTGCTGATCTCGCAACTGCGCCACAACGCTGCCAAGAAGGAGCTGGCCTCCGACGAAGCCCAGCTCAAGTCGCGCATCATGCAGCGCATCCTGGTGAACGACGCCGAGATCCGCCAGCTCGCCGAGCCCTGGCTCGACGACCTCGACCAATTGCTCTCGGGCCATCCCAAGACCATCCACTGATCAGCCTCGCGACGTCAGGGTAGTACCACGACATGCAGACGATGCCGATGCCGTTGGACAGCCTCGCCGGCGGTCCTGGCGCGCTGGACGAATTTCGCGTCACCGCGCCGCGCGAGATCGCAGAGATGCTGAAGCGCCTGGGCGATGGCAGCGTGCAACTCCACCTGAACGCCGGCGACGGCAGCGTCTACAGCACCGTGCTCTGGACGGTGGACGCCGATCGCCGCACCATCGCTTTCACCGCCGACCCGGACGCCGCCGCCTTGCAGTCGCTGCTCGAAACCGATGACGCCGTGGCCGTGGGCTACCTCGACAACGTCAAGCTCCAGTTCGACCTGAACGGCCTCGTGCTCGTGCGCGGCGCGCGCGCCAGCGTGCTCAACTGCGACTACCCACGCGAGCTGTTTCGCTTCCAGCGCCGCAACGCCTACCGCGTGCGCCCCATCCTGCGCAGCACGCCGGTCGCCACGCTGCGCCACACCGAAATCGCCGACATGCAACTGGCGCTCCGCGTGCTCGATGTGAGCATCGGCGGCTGCGCCATCTTCCTGCCGGAAGACGTGCCGCCCATGCAGCCCGGCGTGCTGCTCAACCGCGTGCGCATCGACCTCGATGCCGACACGCGCTTCCACGCCAACCTGCGGCTGCGCCATGTGACCTCGCTCGGCGCCGAGTCCAAGGGTGTGCGGCTGGGCTGCGAGTTCGCCAACGCCGACGGCGATGCACTGCGCGCCTTGCAGCGCTTCATCGACCAGACGCAAAAGCGCGGGAAGCTTCTGGCGCTCGATTGAGCGGGGGTATGCTTGTCTCCGGACCAGACACCCGGAGCCCCGCATGAAGTTCACCTTGGTTCTTGCCGCGACATTCGCGCTCGCCGGCACCCTCGCTGCCACTTTCTCCGCGCCCGCCACGGCGCAAGACAACAAGCTGCGCCTCATCACCTGGGCCGACTACGCGCCCGCCGAGGTCGTCGCCCAGTTCAAGAAGGAAACCGGCATCGATGTGGAGATCACGCTCTCGAACAACGAAGAGATGATCTCCAAGCTGCGCGCAACCGGCGGCGCCGGCTTCGACCTGGCCCAGCCCTCGCAGGACCGCATCACCGGCCCGCAGCAGGAGTTCGGCATCTACAAGGCAATGGATCTATCGAAGATCAAGGCCGAGCAGTTCATCCCCTCGATGCTCGACGCGACCAAGAAGAACACCTCGATGGGCGGCCAGGTCTACGGCCTGCCGCACATTTGGGGCACCGATGGCCTGGTGGTCAACACCAGGCTGGCCAGGATGGCCGACTACACCGACCTCTGCAAGGCCGACTACAAAGGCAAGACCGCCGTGCGCCTCAAGCGCCCGACGCTGCTCGCGTTTGCCTTCGCCTCGGGCAAGGACCCGTTCGCGCTCTACGGTGACACCAAGGCCTACACCGCGCTGATGGACGACGTGGGCAAGACGCTCGCCGCCTGCAAGGGCAACCTCAAGTTCTTCTGGGACAACAAGGACCAGTTGCTCAACGGCATGCGCGCCGGTGAAGTGGTGGGCGCGATGATGTGGGATACCGGAGGCTGGAAGCTCAACGGCGAGATGGCTGACATCCAGTTCATCGCTCCCAAGGCCGGCGCGCTCGGCTGGATCGACACCTTCGCCATCCCTGCCAAGGGCCGCAACGATGTGGCAGCCTATGCGTGGATCAACTTCAACATGCGGCCCGACATCGCGGCCAAGGTGGCGGGCTCAGCCGGCAACTTCACGGCCTCCAAGGGTGCCGACCAGTTGATGGATGCCAAGCTCAAGGCGCAGTTCGCGGCGAGCTTCCCGGAAGCGGCGCTGAAGAACATCCGCTGGTATCCCGCCGTGCCGGCCGGCATCGAAGAGATCGAAGGACGGGTGCTGGACCGGGTCAAGGCGGCGAATTGAATAGTGCGGTGAGCGGCGCGGCACCTGACCTCGAAGCACGCGAGGTCACCAAGCGCTTCGCCGGCCACGTGGCGGTGAGCGAGCTGTCGTTCAGCGTGCAGCGCGGCAGCTTCTTCTCGATCCTCGGGCCTTCGGGCTGTGGCAAGACGACGTTGCTGCGGTTGATCGCCGGCTTCATCGCCGCCGTTGGGGGCGAGATCCGCATCGGCGGCGCGACCATGAACGGCGTGCCGCCGAACCGCCGGCCCGTCAACATGGTGTTTCAGCATTTGGCGCTGTTCCCGATGATGTCGGTCGGCGAGAACGTGGGCTACGGCCTCGCACGGCGCGGAATCGCCAAGCCCGAGATCGCCCGCCGCGTCGGCGAGATGCTGGAACGCGTGAGTCTGCCGGGCGCGCAAGAGAAGCGTGTCGATCAACTCTCCGGCGGGCAAAAGCAGCGTGTCGCCATCGCGCGCAGCCTGGTGCTGGAGCCCACGCTGCTGCTACTCGACGAGCCGCTGGGCGCGCTCGATCTCAAGCTGCGTGAGCACATGAAGATCGAGCTCAAGCAGTTGCAGGCCGCCTTCGGCACGACCTTTGTCTACATCACGCACGACCAGTCGGAAGCGCTGGTGCTCTCCGACCATGTCGCGGTGATGAACGCCGGCCGCTTCGAACAACTCGGCACGCCGCAGCAGCTCTACTACGAACCGCAAACGCCGTTTGTCGCCGGCTTTGTGGGCGCCAACAACCGCATCGCCGGGCAGGCAGTGTCGATCGCCGGCGACACGGTCGAAGTGCGCGCGGCCGGCGGGTTGGTGCTGCATGCGCGCTGTGCAGGGCACATCGCACCGGGCGCAGCGATCGAGGCCTTCGTGCGGCCTGAAGTGGCCAGCCTCGCGCGCGATGCCGCCGAACTGCCGGCCGATCAGCCACGCTACGCCGGCTGCGTCGAAAGCCTGCTGTTCGACGGCGCCAACTCGGCCGTCTTGCTGCGCGAGGCGGTGTCGAATATCGAGTTCCGCATCGCGCTGCCGCAGACCGGGCGCTTCGCCGATCTGCGTGTGGGCGAGACGGTGGCCTTCGGTTTCGATCCGCAGCGGGCGGTGTGTTTTGGGTCGGCGGGGTCGGGTGCGTTGGCGCCGGCGGCTGCGCGCACGGCACAAGTGGCATCGGCCCATGGCGGCTGATCCGACGATGCGCGTCTCGCCGTCGCCTCCGACCGGTGACGCCGCCGCGGGCTTCGCGCGCCACAGCCGCCTGCTCTTCCTGCTGCTGCTCGCGCCGGCACTGCTCTGGCTGATCGGCCTGATCGTGCTGCCGCATGTCGAACTCGGTGTGCTCTCGCTGCGCGCCCGCGTCGCGCCGCGCGTCTACGAGCCCAGTCTGGCCCAGTACCGCACCTTCTTCGAGGAGCCGCTCTACTGGCACACCTTCGTGCGCACGGCAGGCATGTCGCTGCTGGCGACGTCGCTGACGCTGCTGCTGGCCTTCCCCGTCGCGTGGACCATCGCCAAGATCGCGCGCGGCCGGGCGCGGTCGGCCCTCTTCATGCTGTGCCTGGTTCCGTTCTGGGTCAGCGAGACTGTGCGCACGCTGGGCTGGATGATCCTGCTGCGCGAGTCGGGCGTGATCCCTGCGCTGCTCGTGCGCCTGGGCATCACGAATGTGCCCATCGAGCTGCTCTACCGCGATGCCACGTTGCTCGTCGGGCTGGTCTACACCTCGCTGCTCTTCATGGTGGTGCCGCTGATCAGCGCGCTCGACAGCCTGGACGATTCGCTGATCGAAGCCGCCTACGACCTGGGCGGCAACGGCTGGTCGATCCTGAGGCAGATCATCATCCCGCACGCCGCGCCCGGCATCACGGCCGGCTGCATCGTCGTCTTCATGCTCACGCTCGGCAACTACCTCACGCCGACGCTGCTGGGCGGCAAGAACTCGCTCTGGTTCACCGAGCAGATCTACACGCAGTTCATCACCCGCTTCAACTGGGAGCAGGGTGCGGCCTTCGGCTTCCTGCTGCTGGTGCTCTCGACGGCCATCGTCTGGATGGGCCTCAAACTCGCCGGCCAGCGCTTCGGCGAAGTGATGCAGAGAACATGACGACCCCTCGTCCACGGAGTACCGCGGCCGGTCCCCCGAGGGGACCGAGCGCGCCTTGGGGCGGCCCGGCGCCGCGCTCGACATGATCCCCACCCTGCCCCGCCCCTTGTGGCTGCGCGCCGGCACGTGGGTGTACATCGCCACGTTCTTCCTGTTCCTGTTCCTGCCGCTGACGGTCGTCGCGGTGTTCGCCTTCAACGACGCGCCGTACCCGGCGCCGCCGTGGCGCGGCTTCACGCTCGATTGGTTCCTGGGCAGCGCCAGGCCCGGCCGCACCGGCCTCTTCGCCGATAGGCCGCTGCTCGGCAGCCTCTGGACCAGCACGGTGGTCGCCGCCTGGGTCACGCTGCTCGCGGTGCTCGTCGGCACGGCCAACGCCTTTCTGATCGAGCGCACGCAGTTCCGCGGCAAGCAGGCGCTTTCGCTGCTGATGCTGGCGCCGCTGGTGATTCCTGGCGTGATTCTCGGCATCTCGATCCTGGCTTTTGCCAGCCGCGTCGCCCAGTTCGTGGACGACAGCTTCGGCCTCGAACTCGACTTCCTGCGGCCCGGCCTGCCACTCGTCGTGCTCGGCCAGTTCTCGTACATCGTTGCCATCGCCACGCTGACCATCACCGCGCGCCTCAAGCGCTTCGACATCACACTCGAGGAGGCCGCCTACAACCTCGGCGCCTCGCGCTCGGCCGTGCTCGCCACCATCACGTTGCCCTACCTCCGGCCGGCTTTGATCGGCGCCGCGGTGATCTCGTTTTTGATGTCGTTCGAGAACTTCAACACCACGCTGATGCTCGTCGGCTCCGACGCCCCGCTCACCGTGATGATGTACGGCCGCATGCGCGAAGGCGCCACGCCGGTGCTCAACGCCGTCAGCCTGTTCCTGATGGTCGCTTCGGCGGTGCTGGCGCTGCTGTTGATGCGAGGGTCGGGTGCGCGGCCGGACAGCGGCAAGTAGCACTTTTTGCGTTTTTTACGGGGCCCTGTTGCGGCCCTAAAGTTCCCCCAAGGCCTGCCGATACTTCGTCTACAACCGCAACTGCCCTTTCACCCAGGGGATGCATCATGAACGTCAGCAGCGCCAAAGACATTGCGACCGTTGCGATCCAGTCGGGAACTGTTTCGCCTTCGGTCACTGCCAAAACCGCGAGCGGGTCCAAGCCCGTGGATCAGCAAGAAGCCGAGAAACCGGCCGCCGCGCCCACGCCACTGCGCTTTCCGTGGCTCAGCCGGCTGTCGGCGCAGCTGGAACAGGCGGCCAACAAGCCTTCGCCTTATGGGACGGCGCCTGTGATCGGCGACAACTTGAACGAAGCGGCCTGAAAACAGGCTACCCGAAAGAATCACTTCGAAACGCTACACCTGCATCTGCATGATGTCGGAATACGCCTGCACCAGCTTGTTTCTGACCTGCAGCGTCGCCTGAAACCCGATCTGCGATTTTTGCATCGCGACCATGGTCTGCTCCAGCGTCACGGTCGGGTTGTCGAGCTGCACTTCGCGCTGCATCGCTGCCACCTCGTTCTGTGACTTGCTGACGGCGCCGAGCGCGTTGCTCAGCGCATCCTGAAAACCCGGCCCCTTGGCATCCTTGACGGTTGCCAGCGGCTGGCCATTGGTGTTCAGCCCGGCGCGGGCCACGGCCTGGGCAAAGTCGAAGGGTTTCAGGGTCACATTCATCACACGCTCCTTGGCGGGCCGGCGCCGGAAAATTCCGGGCGAGCACCTCCATCGGGAATGACGCCATCGTAGGCACTGGGGTTGCCCCGCGATGGGGCGAACAGGCGCCGCTTTGGCCACCTGTTCCCGGCATTCGGCCACCTCAAGTTCCAGAACAATCGTTTTCATTCGGGGCAATGCCTGCTCCGGTTGGAAATGCAGACTCATGGACAACGCCGTCGCCGTCAACCCCAGCCTTCAGCTCGTGGAATCCGCCAGCTTCGGCGGACGACTCGCAGCGATGCCGATGCGCAGCAAGGTCAGCGCCGGCATCGGCGTGATGGCGCTGATCGGTGTGGTGCTGGCCATGACGATGTGGAGCAGCCAGGGAGACTACAAGGTGCTGTTCGCCAACCTCTCCGACAAGGACGGCGGCGCGATCATCGCCCAGCTCTCCACGATGAACGTGCCCTACCGGTTCACCGAGGGCGGCACGGCCATCCTGGTGCCGGCTTCGCAAGTGCATGACCTGCGTTTGAAGATGGCAACGGCCGGCCTGCCCAAGGGCTCGGTCAGCGGCTTCGAGCTGATGGACACCGCGCGCTTCGGCCAGACACAGTTCCAGGAGCGCCTGACCTTCCAGCGCGGGCTGGAAGGCGAACTCACCCGCTCCATCACCTCGATGGCCGCGGTCGAAAACGCCCGCGTTCACCTGGCGCTGCCCAACCAGAACGGCTTCTTCCGCGAGCAGCAAAAGCCGAGCGCCTCGGTGCTGCTGACGCTGCACCCGGGCCGCACACTCGACCGCGCGCAGATCGCCGGCATCGTCCATCTGGTGGCGTCCAGCGTGCCGGAAATGACGCCCAAGGCGGTGAGCGTGCTCGACCAGAGTGGCGCGCTGCTCACGAGTTCGGGCGATGGCAGCCAGCAGGCCGGGCTGGACGCGCAACAGCTCCAGTACGTGAACCAGATCGAGACCGGCTATTCGAAGCGCATCTTCGACCTGCTCGAACCCATCGTCGGGCGCGACAACCTGCGCGCGACCGTGGCCGCCGATGTCGACTTCTCGCAGACCGAAGCCACCTCGGAGGAGTTCAAGCCCAACCAGGGCACCGAGGCCACCATCGCGATCAAGAGCCAGCAGACGCTGGAACAATCGGGCGCCAATGCGGCCACCGCCAGCGGCATCCCCGGCGCGGCCTCCAACCAGCCGCCGCTGGCCGCCACCGCACCGCTCACCGGCGCCTCGCAACCGCTGCAGACTGCGCAGAACGGCAGCGGCGGCAGCAACAACAGCCGCCGCGAAGCCACCACGAATTACGAAGTCGACAAGACGGTGAGGGTGACGCGCAATGCGAGCGGCAACATCAAGCGCCTGAACGCGGCCGTGGTCGTCAACAACCGCAGCGTGACCGATGCCAAGGGCAAGACCACGCAGGTCGCGCTGGCACCGGAAGAAATCGAGAAGCTGACCACGCTCGTCAAGGAAAGCATCGGCTTCAAGCAGGACCGCGGCGACTCGGTGAAGGTGATCAACGCGCCGTTCAAGGTCGAGCCCATCACGACCGTCGATGTGCCGCTGTGGAAGCAGCCGGAAGTGATCGACATGCTGCGCGCAGCGGCCGTGCCGACGGCACTCGCCATCGTCGCGATGCTGGTCTTCTTCGGCATGATCCGCCCGGCCATCAAGTCGGCCATGGCGCCGCTCGCCCTGCCCGCACCCGGCAGCAACCTCGCGGCCGTGGTCGATGACGAACAGACGCTCGACAACGTGCCCGCGCTGCCTGCCCCGGTGCGCAACGACCACCTGGAAACCGCCCGCCAACTGGCCAAGGACAACCCGGCTGCGGTGGCCGGCATCGTGCGCGGCTGGGTCAGCGGCGAAGCCGCGTGAGCGCGCTTCGAACGGCCCGACACCTGATGCGCACGCAGGAACAATCACATGGATGACAAGGGCCTGGAAAACGCGGCGATCCTGCTCATGTCGCTCGGCGAGGAAGAAGCCGCCGGCGTCTTCAAGCATCTCACGCCGAAAGAGGTTCAGGGCCTGGGCGAAACCATCTCGAAGATGCGCCAGATCACGCGTGAGCGGGTCGATGGCGTGCTCGCCAAATTCGTGACGACGGCCGGCGAGAACAGCAACCTCGTGCCCGACAACGACGAGTACGTGAAGAGCGTGCTGCGCAAGGCGCTCGGCGAGGAAAAGGCCAACCTGCTGATCGACCGCATCATGCAGACCGGCGACACCGCAGGCATCGAAAGCCTGAAGTGGATGGACCCGGTCTCGGTGGGCGAACTGCTGCGCAACGAGCACCCGCAGATCGTGGCGGCCATCCTCGTGCACCTCGACAACGACCAGGCCGCCGACGTGCTCAAGACCTTCGGCGAGCGCCAGCGCAACGAGGTGCTGGTGCGCATCGCCACGCTCGACGGCATTCAGCCCTCGGCGCTCAAGGATTTGAACGAGGTGATGAGCGCGATCCTGGCCGGTGGCGACAAGACGCGCAAGGCATCGCTCGGCGGCGTGAAGACCGCGGCCGAGATGATCAACATGATGGGCAGCAGCGTGGAGACGGCGGTGCTCGACTACATCCGCGAAGCCGACAACGATCTGGCCCAGAAGATCATGGACAACATGTTCACCTTCGATGACCTGGAGACGCTGGACGACAAGGGCATCCAGACGCTGTTGAAAGAAGTGCAGTCCGAATCTCTGGTGGTGGCGCTCAAGGGCGCCAAGCCGGAGATGCGCGAAAAAGTGTTCCGCAACATGTCGACCCGCGCTGCCGAAACGCTGCGCGAGGACCTCGATTCGCGCGGCCCGGTCCGGGTCTCGGAAGTCGAATCCGAGCAGAAGGAAATGTTGAAGATCGTTCGCCGCCTGGCGGACGAAGGCCAGATCGTATTGGCTGGTGGAGGCGACGATGACTTTGTCTAACAGACCCCGAAATGTTCCGCCGGCCGAGGGCAGCCGTGGCACGCCGCAATCGCGCTTCATCCCGCGCGAGGAACTGAACGCGTTCGCGGCCTGGGCGCCAGGTGACATCGTCGGCGGCCCGCCGCCGCAGAGCAGCGTGCAGCGCGGCCAGCCGGAAGAAACCCGTGTCGACGTGGCCGAGCAGATCGCGGCGCAAGTGCGCGCGGCTCGGCAATCGGGTTATCAGGATGGCTACCGCGATGGCCTGGTGGCGCTCGAAGGCTTCAAGCAGAGCTTCGCCAGCCAGACCACCTCGCAGATCGGCGCGCTGCTGAAGTCACTCGGTGAAGAGCTGGCTGCCATGCAGCAGGACATGGCGCGCACGCTGGCGCTCTCGGCCACGCACCTGGCGCGCCAGATCGTGCGCACCGAACTGACGACCAAGCCCGAGCTGGTGGCCGGCGTGGCGCAGGAAGCCATCGACACCATGCTGCTGAGCGCCCGCCACATCACGCTGCGCGTGAACCCTGACGATCACGGCATCGTGGCCCAGGGCGCGGCCGATGTGCTGGCCGCCCGCGGCGCCCGCCTGCTGAGCGACGCGAGCATTTCGCGCGGCGGCTGCCTGGTGGAATCCGACATCGGCGTGATCGATGCGCAGATCGAAACGCGCTGGCTGCGCGCCGCCGCCGCCCTCGGTTGCGATGAGCCGTGGGACGGCAACGTCGACCTGGCCGATGACGAGGATGCGTCTGCATGAGCGCTACGACGATGGACAAACGCGCCGCCGCTGTCGCCGCCGCGGCCAATGCATCTGCCACCGACAAGTGGACCCGCTACCTGGCCGACATGCGCAGCTTCTCGGCCGACAAGCGCGCGCTCGAAACCCAGGGCCTGCTGGTCCGCGTGACCGGCCTGGTGCTGGAAGCTGCCGGCATCCGCGTGCCGGTGGGTTCCGTTTGCGAAGTGCGCATGGAAGGCCAGGCGCCGGTGGTGGCCGAAGTGGTCGGCTTCTCGGGTGACCGCGCGTACCTGATGCCGACCGGCGATGTGGCCGGCCTGGCGAGCGGCGCACGCGTGGTGCCGCGGCCTTCACCCGTCGTGCCGATGAAGCTCGGCGCCGCGAAGCACCCGTGGCGCCGCAACGAAGACCGCACGCTGCACCTGCCGGTGGGCGATGGCCTGCTCGGCCGCGTGGTCGATTCGCACGGCATGCCGATGGACCGCAAGGGCCCCATAGATCATGTGCACAAGGAGCCGCTGACGCGCCGGCCGATCAACGCGATGGACCGCGACCCGGTGCGCACCCCGCTGGACACCGGCGTGCGCGCGATCAACGCGATGCTGACGGTGGGCCGAGGCCAGCGCATCGGCCTTTTCGCCGGCACCGGCGTGGGCAAATCGGTGCTGCTGGGCATGATGGCGCGCTACACCGCGGCCGATGTGATCGTGGTCGGGCTGATCGGCGAACGCGGCCGTGAAGTCAAGGAATTCATCGAAGACATCCTGGGCGACGAAGGCATGCGCCGCGCCGTGGTGGTGGCCGCGCCGGCCGATGCGCCGCCACTGGTGCGGATGCAGGGCGCCAACTACGCGACGGTGATCGCCGAGCACTTTCGCGACCGCGGCATGAACGTGCTGCTGCTGATGGATTCGCTCACACGTTATGCGATGGCGCAACGCGAAATCGCCTTGGCCATCGGCGAACCGCCCGCCACCAAGGGCTACCCCCCGAGCTGCTTTGCCAAGCTGCCGCAGTTGGTGGAGCGCAGCGGCAACGGCGTGGCCGGCGGGGGCTCGATCACAGCGTTCTACACCGTGCTCAGTGAAGGCGACGACCAGCAAGACCCGATCGCCGACGCAGCCCGAGGCATTCTCGATGGCCACATCGTGCTCTCGCGCGAGCTGGCCGAAGCCGGCCACTACCCGGCCATCGACATCGAGAAATCGGTCTCGCGGGTGATGACCAGCGTGGCCACGCGCGAACACATCGACGCGGCCCGGCGCTTTCGCCAACTGCATGCGCGCCACCACAAGGCGCGCGATTTGATCCAGCTCGGCGCCTACTCGCCCGGGCACGATGCCGAACTCGACACTGCCGTGCGCC
>JAMFRW010000207.1 GCA_026224975.1 Rhodoferax sp.
CATCGTGGCGATCAGCGTGACCGCGTAGGTCTCGAACAGGTCGGCGGCCATGCCGGCGCAGTCGCCCACGTTGTCGCCCACGTTGTCGGCGATGACGGCCGGGTTGCGCGGGTCGTCCTCGGGGATGCCCGCCTCGACCTTGCCCACCAGGTCGGCGCCCACATCGGCGCCCTTGGTGAAGATGCCGCCCCCGAGCCTCGCGAAGATGGAGATCAACGACGCACCGAACGCAAAGCCCAGCATCGGCTTGAGCGCGAGTGACAGCGCCGCTGCATCGCCGGCAACGCCGCGGGTGAGGAACATGAAGAACAGCGTTACGCCCAGCAGCCCCAGGCCCACCACCAGCATGCCCGTGATCGCGCCGCCCTTGAAGGCGACATCGAGCGCCGGTCCGATGCCCTTGGTGGCGGCCTGCGCGGTGCGCACATTGGCCTTGACCGAGACATTCATGCCGATGAAGCCGCATGCGCCGGAGAGGAAGGCGCCCAGCACGAAGCCCACGGCGCTCAGGTGATCGAGAAAGACGAAGATGAGGATCGCGAGCACCACGCCGACGATCGCGATGGTCTTGTATTGCCGGGCCAGGTACGCGGCTGCGCCCTGTTGAATGGCACCGGAGATTTCCTGCATCCGGGCATTGCCGGCATCTTGAGAAAGGATCCAGCTTCGTTGCACGAAACCGTAGACGACAGCGGCGAGGCCGCACGCGAGCGCTACATAGAGCGCCATGGAAGTGGACATCAGTACTTTTCCTTCTTCGTGATTCGAACGCCACAGAGGCCTTGATCGAACGCGCCCGGCTCGCCAAAGCCAAAAGGATGCTACGGGAACGGGTGGCCCAAGGCAACGTTGCCGACATGGTGTTTTCCAGCGGTTCGGCCGAGGTTTTGGCGGGGTTCGGTGCCGATGAGGCACCGCGTAAAATTGCGGTCATTCCCCTGCAACGAAGAGCCCACCATGAGCCTGCACAACGTGACTCCCGGCGCCAAGGCGCCTGATGAATTCAATGTGATCATCGAAATTCCGATGAACGCCGACCCGATCAAGTACGAGGTCGACAAGGTCAGCGGCGCGCTCTTCGTCGACCGCTTCATGACCACCGCCATGCACTACCCGTGCAACTACGGCTACGTGCCGCAGACGTTGTCCGACGACGGTGATCCGGTCGATGTGCTGGTCATCACGCCGTTCCCGCTCTCACCGGGCGTGGTGGTCACCTGCCGCCCGATCGGCGTGCTGAAGATGGAAGACGAGGCCGGTGGCGACAGCAAGCTGCTGGCGGTGCCCATCGACAAGGTGCTGCCCATCTACACCCACTGGCAAAAGCCCGAAGACATCAACCAGATGCGCCTGAAGGCAATCCAGCATTTCTTCGAGCATTACAAGGATCTCGAGGCCGGCAAGTGGGTCAAGATCCAGGGCTGGGAAGGCCCGGAATCGGCGCGCCAGGAAATCCGCAACGGCATGGCGGCGTATGTGCCGTTGCCTGCGAAGGGCTGATTCAGCCGTCTCCCCATTCGCTGGGCGGGGCTCTTCGTGAAGAGTCGTGTCTGCTGCAATGTGCGCACTACACTGCGCGCTTTGCGCAGAACACCCTATGCCGAAGCTGTTGCGGTTGATCGTCTCTGGCGTTTTTTCGGTGGTGGCCGCCTCGGCCGCCGTCGCGCAACCGGCGGCACAACCGCTGCCGCAGCGCCTGCCCGGCGGGATGGTCAAGGTGACCTCGGTCGAAGGCATCGACGAATACCGTTTGCCCAACGGCCTGCAGGTGCTGCTGGTCCCCGATGACTCCAAGCCCACGACCACGGTCAATCTGACCTATCGCGTCGGCTCGCGCTACGAGAACTACGGCGAGACCGGCATGGCCCATCTGCTGGAGCACATGCTGTTCAAGGGCACGCCCACGCACCGGCAGGTCTGGAACGACTTTTCCAAGCGCGGGTTGAATGCCAACGGCAGCACCTCGTACGACCGCACCAACTACACCGCCAAGTTCTCGGCCAACGACGACAACCTGCACTGGTATATCGGCTGGCTGGCCGATTCCATGGTCAACAGCTTCGTCGCCCGCAAGGATCTCGACACCGAGATGACCGTTGTGCGCAACGAGATGGAAAAGGGCGAGAACAGCCCCGACCGCATCCTGCTGCAGCAGACCATGGCGGTGATGTTCGACTGGCACAACTACGGCAAGAGCACCATCGGTGCGCGCGCCGATGTGGAAAACGTCGACATCCCGCGGCTGCAGGCCTTCTATCGGCAGTACTACCAGCCCGACAACGCCACGCTGATCGTCTCCGGCCGCTTCGTTCCCAAGCGCGTGCTGGATTGGGTAGTAGGCTCCTTCGGCAAGATCCCCAAGCCCACGCGCAAGCTGCCGGTCCAGTACACGCTCGATGCCGTGCAGGACGGCGAGCGCAGCATCACGCTGCGCCGCGTGGGCGGCACACCGTTGGTGTTCGCCGGATATCACGTGCCGGCGGCGGCCGATCCGGCGTCGGCGTCCGTCGAGATCCTCTCGCTGGTGTTGGGCGACACGCCCTCGGGCCGGCTGCACAAGCGGCTCACCGAAGCGCAACTCGCGTCCAGCACCTTCGCGTTCTCGTGGGAGTTGGCCGAGCCCGGCGTCTTCATGCTGGGTGCCGAGTTGGCGCCGGGGCAGGATGTGGACAAGGCGCGCGACGAGTTGCTGGCGGTGAGCGAATCGTTCGCCCGCGAGCCGGTCACGGCCGATGAACTCCAGCGCGCCAAGGCCAAGTGGGCCAAGGGCTGGGAGCAGGCCTTCACCAACCCCGAGACGGTGGGCATCTCGCTCTCCGAATCGATCGCGCAAGGCGACTGGCGCCTGTTCTTTTTGACGCGCGACCGCGTGCGCGATGTGGCGCTGGCCGATGTGCAGCGCGTGGCCACGCAGTACCTGCTGCCGAGCAACCGCACGCTCGGCACCTATCTGCCCACTGATGCACCCGTGCGCGCACCGGCGCCGGTGAAGGTCGACGTCGCCAAGACCATGAAGGACTTCAAGCCCGAAGCGGCGGCCACCAAGGTCGAAGCCTTCGAGGCGACGCCGGCCAACATCGACGCGCGCACGCAGAGCTTCACCGTCGGCGGCGTGAAGGCGGCCGTGCTACCCAAGGGAACGCGCGGCGGCGCGGTGCGAGCGATGCTCACGCTGCACTTCGGCGACGAGAAGACGCTGTTCGGCCAGGGCGAGACCGCCGATGCGGTCGCCGCGCTGCTCGACAAGGGCACCAAGACCTTGACCCGCGAGCAGGTGCAAGACCGGCTCGATGCGCTCAAGACCGAGATCGACATCGGCGGCTCGCCGGGCCAGGTGACGGTTTCGATCTCGTCGCGCCGCGAGTTCCTGCCGGGCGCCATCGAGTTGATCGGCGAACTGCTGCGCAACCCCTCGCTGCCGCCGGCCGCGCTCGAAGAACTCAAGCGCCAATCGCTGACCGCCATCGAGCAGCAGCGCAAGGAGCCGGGCGCCGTGGCCGAGAACACGCTGGCGCGGCTCGGCAACCCGTATCCGCGCGGTGATGTGCGCTACGCCCGCACCTTCGACGAGATGGTGGCCGATGTGAACGCGCTCGACATCGAAAAAGTGCGCGCCTTCCACAGCCGCTTCTATGGCGCGCGGCAAGGCGAGTTCGGCGCCTCGGGCGACCTCGATGTGGCCGCCGTGAAGGCCGCGCTGCAAACCGCCTTCGGCACCTGGAACAACGCCGGCGAGCCCTACGCACGCGTGCCGCAGCCGCTGATCCGGGTGAAGCCGGAGCGCCTGTTGCTGCCCACGCCCGACAAGCAGAACGCGACCATGCTGGTGCAACTGCCGGTGCCGCTCTCCGACAGCGATGCCGACTACCCGGCGCTGATGATGGCCAACCGCATCCTCGGCAGCGCCGGCAGCTCGCGCCTCTGGAAGCGCATCCGCGAGACCGAAGGCCTCTCGTACGACGTGCGCAGTGGAATTTCATGGAACAGCCAGGAGCCGAATTCCGAATGGCAGGCGAGCGCCATCTTCGCGCCGCAGAACCGCGCCAAGGTCGAGGCGGCTTTCCGCGAGGAACTGGCGCGTGCGCTCAAGGACGGTTTCACCGCACAGGAACTGGGCGAAGGCCAGCGCGGCCTGCTCAACCTGCGCCAGCTCTCGCGTGCGCAAGACGGCAGCGTGGCGGCGAGCCTGGCCAACAACCTCTACCTCGGCCGAACCTATGCGATCTCGGCCAAGGTGGATGCGGCGCTGGCCGCGCTGACGCTGGATCAGGTCATCGCCGCGCTGCGCAAGTACATCACGCCGGACAATTTCGTCTCGGCTTACGCGGGCGACTTCAAGCCGTAGATGACAGCCCCAAGACGCCTGCGGCGTCGCCCCCGAGGGGAGCTCAGGTCACTGGCCTGAGTTTCAGTCAGTAGCCTTGAACGGTCGCCGCTCGTTCAACTCGTCGATGTAGTTCGCCACGCCCGCGCCTTCGCGGGCCAGGAAGTCGCCCACGGCTTCGGCGAACTGCGGGTGCGCGAGCCAGTGCGCCGACCAGGTTTGCACCGGCAGCAGGCCGCGGGCCATCTTGTGCTCGCCTTGCGCGCCGCCTTCGAAGCGTTGGTAGCCGTTCGCGATGCACCAGGCCAGCGGCTGGTAGTAGCAGGCGTCGAAGTGCAAACACGGGATGTGTTCGATGGCGCCCCAGTAGCGGCCGAAGGCGACTTGCCGTTCGGCATCGATGCCGATCAATGACGCGGCAATGCGCTCGCCGTCCTTCCACGCGATGAAGAGCAGCCAGTTCTCCGGCATGTCGCGTGCCATGCGCTCGAAGAAGTTGCGCGTGAGGTAGGGCGTCGAGTGGTGGGCGCGGTAGGTGAGGGTGTAGCAGCGGTAGAAAAAATCCCAGTCGGCGGGTGAAATCTCCAAGCCTTCATGTGCCGTGAAGCTCACGCCGGCATCGGTGACGCGGCGGCGCTCCTGCTGGATCTTCTTGCGCTTCTCGCGCTGCAGGCTGGCGAGGAAATCGATGAAATCGATGTACGGCGTGGGCTCGCGGTTGTGCCAGTGGAACTGCACCGTGCTGCGCATCATCCAGCCTTCGGCGCGCGCGGCCTCCTGATCGGCTTCGTCCAGGAACAAGAGGTGCGCCGACGACAGCTGCGCCTCAAGTGCCAGTTGCTGCATGCCGCGCAGCAAGACGCGCCTTCCCGTTGCATCGCGCGCGAGCAAGCGCGGGCCGGGCACCGGCGTGAACGGCACGGCGTCGAGCAGCTTCGGGTAGTAGCGCAGGCCGTGGCGCTGGTAGGCATCTGCCCAGGCCCAATCGAAGACGTATTCGCCGTATGAATGGTCCTTGAGGTAGAGCGGGCAGGCGGCGATCAGTGCATCGCTTTCGAACACTGCGAGGAACTGCGGCATCCAGCCACTCTGGCCATCGGCGCTGGCCGACTCGTGCAGTGCGCACAGGTATTCGTGGCGCATGAAAGGCGTGGCCGAGGGCTGAGCGAAGAGCAGTTCGTTCCAGGCTTCGGCGGCGATCGCGGCCGGGTTGTCGAAGACCCGAATGACATAATCGTTTGCGGTCTTTCGAGGCTCGCTCCCAGGGCTTTTCAGCCCCTTCTTCGTCCCCGCTACATCATCCCGCGTACCGTCTTGCATATGTCAGCACAACCTTCGGTGAAAGTGGCCCTGGCGCAGATCAACGCCACGGTGGGCGACCTGGCCGGCAACAGCCGCAGGATCGTCGAATTTTCGCGCCGCGCCTATGCGCAGGGTGCGCTTCTGGTGCTCACGCCCGAACTGGGCCTGTGCGGCTACCCGCCCGAAGACCTGCTGCTGCGCCCCGCCTTCATGCAGGCCTGTGCAGAGGCGCTGGCCGAATGCGCGAAGGCGCTGGCCGATTGCGAGGGGCTGGTGGTGGTCGTCGGGCATCCGCATCAGTTCGGTGAGCGGGGTGATGTTAGGTCGAACTCGGTCTCGGTGCCGCTGCGCTTCAACGCCGCCTCGGTGCTGTCAGGGGGACAGGTGATCGCGACCTATTGCAAGCGCGAATTGCCCAACTACCAGGTCTTCGACGAACGCCGTTATTTCGCCTCCGGCCGTGACGCCGGGCAGCAGCCGGTGGTCTTCGAGGTGGGCGGTTTGCGCTTCGGCCTCAACATCTGCGAAGACGCCTGGTTCGACGAGCCGCCTGGCGCGGCCAAGGCGGCCGGCGCACAAGTCTTGTGCGTCATCAACGCCTCGCCGTTTCACCTCGGCAAGGTGGCAGAACGCGAAGCGCGCATGGCGCAGTGCGCCAAGGCCTTCGAGATGCCGCTGCTCTATTCGCACCTGGCCGGTGGGCAGGACGAAGTGGTCTTCGACGGCGCCTCGTTCGCGGTCGATGCGCGAGGCGTGGTGCAGTCGCGCGCGCCCTTGTTCGAAGAAGCGCTGAGCATCGTCGAGGTGAGCGCCGAAGGCGTGAAGGGCGAGGTGGCCGCGGAGCCGGCGCTCGAAGCGCAGGCTTGGGCGGCGCTGGTGACCGGCGTGCGTGACTACATCGGCAAGAACGGTTTCCCCGGCGTGCTCATCGGGCTGTCGGGCGGCATCGATTCGGCGCTGGTGCTGGCGGTGGCGGTCGATGCGCTCGGCGCCGACCGGGTGCGCACCGTGATGATGCCTTCGCCCTACACAGCCGATATTTCGTGGATCGACGCGCGCGACATGGCGCAGCGCCTCGGCGTGCGCTATGACGAGATCTCGATCGTGCCGATGTTCGAATCGTTCAAGGCGAGCCTCGCCGGCGAGTTTGCCGGGCTGAAGGAAGACGCGACGGAGGAGAACATCCAGGCGCGTATCCGCGGCACGTTGCTGATGGCGCTCTCGAACAAGTTCGGCTCCATCGTGCTGACGACAGGCAACAAGAGCGAGATGGCGACCGGCTACTGCACGCTCTACGGCGACATGGCGGGCGGCTTCGCGGTGATCAAGGACGTGGCCAAGACGCTGGTTTACCGGCTGGCGCTGTGGAAGAACGAGCAGGGCGCCGAGGTGATCCCGTCCCGCATCATCACGCGGCCGCCTTCGGCCGAGTTGCGCCCCGATCAGACCGACCAGGACACGCTTCCGCCCTACGAGGTGCTCGACGCCATCCTCGACGCCTACGTGACGCGCAACCTCGGCCGGGCGGATGTCGTCGCGCTCGGCTTCGACGAAGAGACCGTCGACTTCGTGACGCGACTGGTTGACCGCTCGGAGTGGAAGCGACGCCAGGGCGCGATCGGCCCCAAGATCAGTGGGATGGCCTTCGGCCGGGATCGTCGGCTTCCGATCACGTACCGGCCGAACCTCTGACTTCGCCCGAGGCTAGACTCGGGATCATGGCAGAGCAGTCGGCTTCCGCGCCCAAGAAAGTGCGCACCCGTCACTTCCAAAACGCGAAGAACAATGGGATAAAAATCACGGGGTTGACGAGCTACGACATGCTCACAGCCGGCATCTTCGACGAGGCAGGCATCGACTTCCTGCTGGTCGGCGACTCGGCGGCCAACAATGTCCTGGGCTACGAGACGACCCTTCCCGTCACGATTGACGAGCTGATTCCTCTGACTCGGGCCGTCGCAGGGGCAGTCAAGCGCGCGTTCGTGGTCGCAGACATGCCGTTCGGTTCCTACGAGACCGGGCCGGACGAGGCTCTGCACACCGCCTTCCGCTTCATGAAGGAGACGGGCGCCCACGCCGTGAAGCTCGAGGGCGGAGTCCGCTCCGCCGAGCAGATCCGCCGAATCGTGTCGGCGGGCATCCCGGTCATGGCCCACATCGGGTTCACGCCACAGAGCGAACACGGCCTTGGCGGTCACGTCATCCAGGGTCGCGGAGACCAGCTCGCCCAGCTTCTGGCCGACGCACACGCCGTTGAGG
>JAMFRW010000208.1 GCA_026224975.1 Rhodoferax sp.
CGCCCACTTTCGGCGGTGCCAAGAACCCGCTGGCCGCCCTGAAGCTCATCGCTTACGGCAGCACCGCCGGTTTCGTAGCGGGCGTGTTCAGCCTGGTGCCTTCGCTGGGCGTGCTGGGGCTGATCGCCTCGCTTTATTCGGTCTACCTGATCTACCTCGGGCTGCCGGTGCTGATGCGCTGCCCGGCCGAAAAGGCGGGTGCGTACACCGCGGTGGTGATCGTCTGCGGCATCGTCGCGATGGTGATCCTGGGTGCGGTGGCGAGCGTGTTCACGCCGACGGGCGTGCGGCATCTGGGCAGCGCCAGCCCGGCGGCGGTGCCCGGCGACACCGCGGCGGTGACGATCAAGACACCCGATGGCGAAATCAAGATCGACACCGCCAAGCTCGAAGCCATGAGCCAGAAGATGGCCGAAGCCGGCAAGCGCATGGAAGCGGCGCAGAAGTCCGGCGACAGTGCCGCAGCCGGCAAGGCGATGAGCGAGATGATGGGCGCGATGGGCGGTGCAGCCGGCGTGAACGCCACGCCCATCCCCGCGCAGGATTTGAAGGCGCTGCTGCCCGAAACACTGGGCGGCATGAAGCGCCAGTCGTTCGAGGCGCAAAGCGGCGCCGCCATGGGCATCGGCGGCTCATCGGCCCGCGCGACCTATGGCGAGGGCGATCGCAACGTGAACCTGTCGGTGACCGACATGGGCGGGCTGGGCGGCTTGGCCGCGCTCGCCGGCTGGGCCAACATGACGGTCGACAAGGAGACCGACGGCACCATCGAGAAGGTCTACAAAAGCGGCAACCGCACGGTGCACGAGGAATACCGCAAGGACGGCAGCCACGGCGAATACACGGTCATCCTGGCCAACGGCGTGCTGATCGAAGCCCAGGGCTCGCACGCCGACATCGGCACGCTCAAACAGGCCGTCGAGGGCATCGACCTGGCCCGCATCGAGACGATGAAGCGCGCGGCCAAACCCTAGGCTCGGAACCTCGGGGGTCAGGCGAAGACGGCGAGCCACTATCCTGCGGCGCTGCGCCCGGAATCCTCACCATGACCCTGACCGAACTCCGCTACATCGTCGCCGTCGCCTGCGAAGGGCGAAAGAGGGGCCCCGCTAGCGGGGATCGCAGCCCGCAGCAGGCGGTTGGCGGCGGCGACGCGGATTGCCTGATCGGGCTCGAAGCATGACCCTGACCGAACTCCGCTACATCGTCGCCGTCGCCCGCGAGCGGCATTTCGGCCGCGCGGCGGAAGCCTGCTTCGTCTCGCAGCCCACGCTCAGCGTCTCGATCAAGAAGCTCGAAGAAGAACTCGACGTGAAGATCTTCGAGCGCGGCGCGACCGAAGTCACCGTCACGCCGCTGGGCGACGAGATCGTGCGGCAGGCGCAATCGGTGATCGAGCAGGCCGCCGCCATCAAGGAGCTCGCCAAGCGCGGCAAGGACCCGGTCTCCGGCCCATTGCGGCTCGGCGTGATCTACACCATCGGCCCCTACCTGCTGCCCGATCTGGTCAAGCAAGCCATCGAGCGGGTGCCGCAGATGCCGCTGATGCTGCAGGAGAACTTCACCGTCAAGCTGCTGGAGATGCTGCGCACCGGCGAACTCGATTGCGCCATCATGGCCGAGCCCTTCCCCGACACCGGCCTGGCCGTGGCGCAGCTCTACGACGAGCCCTTCATGGTCGCCGTGCCCACCACGCACCCGATGGCGCAGCGCCAGAGCGTGAGCACCGAAGAGCTGAAGCAAGAGACCATGCTGCTGCTCGGCACCGGCCACTGTTTTCGAGACCACGTGCTCGAGGTGTGCCCCGAGTACGCGCGTTTTTCGAGCGACGCCGAAGGCATCCGCAAGAGCTTCGAAGGCTCGTCGCTGGAGACCATCAAGTACATGGTGGCCTCCGGCATGGGCATCACCGTGGTGCCGCAGCTCAGCGTGCCCAAAGACCCGCAACTGCACATCAAGTACATCCCCTTCAGCGGCAGCGTGCCCACGCGCCGGGTGGTGCTGGCGTGGCGCCGCACCTTCACCCGCTACGAGGCGATCGCGGCGCTGCGCAACGCGATTTATGCATGCGAGTTGCCGGGGGTGGCGCGGCTGTCGTGATCGGGTTGTTTCCCTATCTATTGGATAGGCGACAACAATTGGATTTGACTATCGCAAATCCATAAACTGGCGGCATTGCCACTTCACCCACGACCATGAACACACTACGCCGCACCGTCGGACTGGCTTTGAACCTGGGTGGGCTGGCGCTGCTGGCTCATGCCTTGCTGAGCTGATCGAACCACCGTTTTTCGTTGGAGCATTTCATGGCCAAGACCGCCGCCAAGAGCAAGACCTCTCCCAAAACATCACCCAGGAGCGCGCCCCCCGCCCGCGGCTCGCAGATCAACATCGGCATCAGCGAAGCCGACCGCGCCGCGATCGCCGGCGGCCTTTCGCACCTGCTGGCCGACACCTACACGCTGTACCTGACCACGCACAACTTCCACTGGAACGTGACCGGGCCGATGTTCAACACCTTGCACCAGATGTTCATGGCGCAGTACACCGAGTTGTGGAACGCCGTCGATCCTGTGGCCGAACGCATTCGCTCGCTCGGCCATGCCGCGCCGGGTTCGTATGCGCAGTTCGGAGCGCTGGCGTCCATCCCCGACGTGCCAGCCTCTCCGCCCAAGGCGCTGGAGATGGTGCGCATCCTGGTCGAAGGCCACGAAGCCGTTGCCCGCACCGCACGCGGCATCTTCCCGCTTGCCGACAAGGCCAACGACGAGCCCACCGCCGACCTGCTCACCCAGCGCCTCACGGTGCATGAGCAGACGGCGTGGATGTTGAGGTCACTCCTCGAAGAGTGAGCCGAACGCAGCGCTGACGCCACTCGCCGCGATGACGATAATCCGCGCCATGCGCATCGCCATCCTGACCTTCGACGGCTTCAACGAGCTGGATTCGTTCATCACGCTGGGGCTGTTGAACCGCCTGAGCGCCCGGGGCTGGAAGGCCGAGATCGCGAGCCCGAGCACGCACGTGACCTCGATGAATGGCGTGACCGTGCAGGCGCAGCAGCCGCTCGAATTCGCCAACGAGGCCGACGCGGTGGTCTTCGGCAGCGGCATCTACACCCGCGCCATCGCCGAAAACAGCGCCCTGCTCGATCGCCTGCAGCTCGACCCGGTGCGCCAGTTGATCGGCGCGCAATGCTCTGGCGCGCTGCTGCTCGCCCGCCTAGGCCTGCTCGCCGACATGCCCGCCTGCACCGACCTCACCACCAGGCCCTGGCTGGTCGAAGCCGGCGTTCGCGTCGAAGAAGCCCCCTTCCACGCTCGCGGCCCCATCGCCACCGCCGGCGGCTGCCTGGCCTCGCAATACCTCGCCGCCTGGATGATGGTGCGCGGCGCCGGCTTCGAAGCCGCCACGCAAGCGCTGCACTACGCCGCGCCGGTCGGCGAGAAGAACAGCTACGTCGCACGGCTGCTGGACGTGGTGAGGCCGTTCGTGCCAGCGGCTTGACGGGAATTCCAGCTTTCTCGCATCTGAAATACGCGAAAGTTGGAATCTCAGGCTTCGACGACTGCAAGCCGCCAACAGTACTCATCAGACGTGATGACACCCCCGCCAGGCAAGTAAGGCAACATCGCTCCACCATGCGCCTGTGGCGCCAAGAAGGAGCCACGCCCATGATCGATGAACGCCGCTTCGATGCCATCGTGGCCGGCTTCTACGGTGCCGCCACCGGCGCTACGACCTGGGACGAGGCGCTGGCCGATGTCCATGACGCCTTCGGCACGCGAGCGGCGGTGATGCAGTCGGTCGACATGACGACCGGGCGCATCGTGCAGCTTTCGCACGGCGGGCCGCCTGCCCATGCGGCCGTGCTCGAGTACCTGCGGCACTGGCACACCGTCGACCCGCGGCGCGACTACCTGCTGGCGCACCCGGAGCAGATGATCGGCCGCTGGTGGCATTGCCACGAACATTTCGACGACACGTTCGCCGCGCAAGACGGCTTCTACAGCCACTTCCTGCCGGCGCACGAAACCCGTTATCTCTCGACCACCGCCACGATGGTCACGCCCACGCTGATGACCGCCTTCGGTCTCGAACTGCCGGCCTCGCGCGGCCCGTTGACCCAGGACGAGCGGCACACCGCCGAGCGCCTGGGGCGCCACATCGCCGATGCCTTGCGAGCGCACGAGCGCATCCGCCGCCTGGCCGCGCAGGCGTTGGCCGGACACGGTTTGCTGGAGGCCTTCGCCTACCCGATGTGGCTGCTCGATGCCGACCGCTTCGTCTTCCACGCCAACGCCGCAGCGCGGGCGGCTCAGACGAGTGAGGATGTGGCTGCCCTGCGCGACGAGAGGCTGGTGTGGCAACAGCCGCGCGCCGATCGCCTGCTGGGCGAGCATCTGCACACGCTGGGCGCAGCGCCGCACGGCACGCGCGCCAACATCGATGCGCGGCGCAGGCCCTCGGACCCGCCGATGTGGCTGCACCTGCATGTGCTCGTGCCGGGGCAAGTGCTGGGCGCATTCGGCGACCGGCCGCAGATGCTGGCCACGCTGTTCGACCCGTGCCAGATGAGCGAACTCGACCCTTTCGCCCTGAGCGATGTCTTCGGCATGACCCCCGCCGAGGGCCGCGTGGCCGCCTTGCTCGCTGAAGGCATGACGGCGCA
>JAMFRW010000209.1 GCA_026224975.1 Rhodoferax sp.
ACCGCGCCGGCCGAGCGCAAGGCTTCACGCTCATCGAGGTGCTGGTGGCGCTGACCATCGTCGCCATCACGCTCGGTGCCGGCATCAAGGCGGCCGGCTCGCTCACCAACAACGCGCAGCGCCTGGCCGATGTGAGTTCGGCGCAATGGTGTGCCGACAACCAGCTCACCGGGCTGCGGCTGGCGGGGCTGTCGGGCCAGTTTCCGAATGTGGGCGACAGCGATTTCACATGCGAGCAACTCGGCAAAGTTTTTGCCGGCAAGCTCGTCGTGCGGCCCACGCTCAACCCGAGTTTTCGCCGCGTCGATGCGCAGATGTTCGACGATGGCGGCCTGCCGCTGCTCACCATTTCCACCGTGCTGGGGCGGCAATGAAGACGCGGGGCGCTCGTCTGGCGCAGGCCGGCTTCACGCTGATCGAAGTGCTGGTCGCCCTGCTGATCATGTCCATCATGGCGGTGATGGCCTGGCAGGGCGTGGACGGCATCGTGCATGCGCGTGAGAGCAGCCAGGCGCACCTCGAGCAGACGCTGCGGCTCAACACCGTGATCGGGCAGTGGGACCAGGATCTGGCATCGGTGCAGGTCAGCAGCGCTGTCGAACGCGGCTTGATGTGCGACGGCTCGACCGTGCGCCTCACGCGCCGCACGACCGGTGGTTTGCAAGTTGTCGTCTGGACGCTACGCGCCGATCCCGCTGGCGCGACATGGCTGCGCTGGGCCGGCCCCGCGGTGACGACGCAGGCCGAACTGCAGGACAGCTGGATGCGCAGCCTGCAACTGCTCGACAACCAGGCCGGCCAGTTGCGCACGCTCGATGGCATCGCGCAATGGCAGGTGCTGTTCTACAAGACCAATGCCTGGGGCAACTGCCAATCGGCCGTTGGCGCACAGGCGAGTGCGCTGCCGGATGCCGTGCGCATGGTGCTGACCTTCGCGCCCGGCAGCGGCTTGAGTGGCACGCTGACGCGCGATACGCGCATCAGCCCGTGAGCGCATGACGAGCATGCGCGTGAGCCGATCATCTTCCCCTCGACGCCAGCGCGGCGCCGCACTGCTGACAGCGATGATCATCGTCACGCTCGTTGCGACGCTGGCCGCGTCGATGGTCTGGCAGCAGTGGCGCGCGGTGCAGGTCGAAGCGGCGGAGCGCGCTCGGGTGCAATCAGGCTGGATGCTGGCCGGCGCGCTCGATTGGGCCCGGCTGATCCTCCGCGAATCGGCCAAACAGAACCAGCCCATCTGGATCGACGACCAGTGGGCCAAACCGCTCGAAGAGGCGCGGCTCTCGACCTTTCTGGCCGCCGACGCCAACAACACCGACGACGCGCCGGACGTGTTCCTTTCGGGCGACATCGTCGATGCGCAGGGGCGGTTCAACCTCGGAAATCTTGTCAAGGAAGACAACACGCCGGACAACAACCAAGTGTTCGTTTTGGGACACTTGTGCACAATCTTAGGCCTTTCGGACTCAGTCGCCGACGACCTAGCCAGGCGCGTGAGCAATGCCAAGATCAGCCCCGCGCCAGCCAACGCGCCACTGCTGCCTCTGAAAATTTCGCAATTGAGCTGGCTCGGGATCTCGCCGTACACGATCCAGACGCTCGAGCCCTACGTGGTCTTGTTGACAGACGGCACGAAGCTGGTCACCAGCAAGGTCAACGTCAACACCGCCTCCCGCGAGGTACTCGCCGCCTCTCTCAACGTCGACGCCGCAAGTGCCGGGCGAGTGATAGAGAAGCGCAAGCGCGGCGCGTTCAGGACGGCCGCCGACTACACCGACCTGATAACGGTGCAGCCGATACCGCAGTCGATCAC
>JAMFRW010000023.1 GCA_026224975.1 Rhodoferax sp.
CCGATGGTGAGCACGCCGCGCGAGATGGCCGCGGCGGCCGCGGTGCCGGGCACGGCCGACCTCTCGCGGCTGGCGCGTTTGCTCGCGGTCATCTTGCTGATCGAAGGCGTTTCGCTCATCGGCAACTACTACTGACGCATGCAAGCCTCACCACCCGATTCGCCGCGCGACCCGCTGGCACCTCCACCCGAGAGGCCACCCCTCGCGCCACCCGATGCGCCGCCTGTCGCCCACCTCGACACCAAGGCCCGGTTGCTGCTGCTCGCCGTGCTGCTGTTGATCGCCGCTGCCACCGCCTACGTGCTGTACGCCCGCGGCATCTTCGAGCGCACGCACACGCTGGTGCTGGTCGCCGACCACGCCGAGGGCGTGGTGGTCGGCATGGACCTCACCTTTGCCGGCTTCCCCATCGGCCGCGTCGGCCGGATCGAACTGGCCGACGACGGCAATGCGCGCATCGTGATCGACGTGCCCGAGAAAGACGCCCGCTGGCTGCGCGAATCCAGTGTCTTCACGATGGAAAGCGGTCTGGTCGGCGCGCCGCGCATCCGCGCCTACAGCGGCATCCTCACCGACCCGCCGCTGGCCGATGGCGCCACGCGCAAGGTCTTGATCGGCGACGCCTCGGCCGAGATCCCGCGGCTCATGTCGGCCGTGCGCGAACTGGTCGCCAACCTCACCGCGGTGACGGGCGAAGACGCGCCGCTCGCCAAGACCCTGCGCAATGTTCAGGCCGCCACCGAGCGCCTCAACGGCCCGCGTGGTGCGCTCGGCCTCATCTTGGGCGACGACAAGGAAGCCGCCAAGATCGGCAGCGCACTCGACCGCGCGAACGCGCTGCTGGCGCGGCTCGATGGGCTCGTCGCCAAGGCGGATGGCTTGGCAACGAAGGCCGATGCGCAGGTCTTCGGCGCCGGTGGCGTGATGGGCGAAACGCGCGCCACCGTCGTGCAGCTCAACGGCCTGCTCGCCGAGGCACGGGGCAGCTTGAAGCGCGTGGATGCGGTCCTGCAGGAAGCGCAGGCCATCGCCGGCAATGCGCGCGAGGCCAGCGCCGATCTGGGCACGCTGCGCGCCGAGGTCGAAGCCAGCCTGCGCAAGGTCGAGCATCTGGTGAACGAGGTCAACCGCAAATGGCCGTTCAAGCGCGAGACGGAATTGAAGCTGCCATGAGCACACCGTGCCTTTCCGAAGGCGAATGCCGGCGTGCGCAGCACGGAGGTCGCTTGGTCAATGCTTTGTCTTCATCGACATGGGTCTTGGCTGCGGCCATCGCGTTGAGTGCTTGTTCGAACCGCCCGCCGCCGCCCGAGTGGCAGATGAATGCCAAAGGCTCGATGGAGCGTGCGCTGGAGGCTTATCTGACGGGCAACACGCGCGTCGAAGCGCTGGAGTTTTCGCGTGCCCGGAATGAGGTGGCGCGCACGGGGCAGCCGGAGCTGGTCGTGCGGGTCGAGCTGACGCGGTGTGCGGCGCATGTGGCGAGTCTGGTGTTCGATGACTGCCCCGGGTTTGCGGTGTTGGCGGCCGATGCGGGCCCGGCTGAGCGCGCCTACGCCCGCTATCTGCAGGGCGCTGTTCTGCCGCCTTCAGAAGCCGCGCTGCTGTCCGAGCAGCATCGCAGTGTGGCGACGAGTTCATCGCCAGGGGAGGCGCTCGCCGGCATTGAGGATCCGCTCGCCCGCCTCGTCGCCGCCGGTGCCTTGCTGCGCGGCGGTCGCTCTCAACCGGCGGTTATTGCGTGGGCGGCGGCCACCGCATCCGCCCAAGGCTGGAGCCGCCCGCTGCTGGCCTGGCTGGGCGTGCAAGCGCAGCGCGCAAGAGAAGCTGGTGATGCCGAAGAAGCTGCGCGCCTGCAGCGCCGGATGGATATGGTGGCGGGCAAGCCAGCGCCCTGAAACCTCACCCGACAGGCACAACCACCCGAAACGAGCCTGTCTTGAATTTTGTGTGCGAGGCATAGCATGACCATCAGGAGCATCTATGCCGATCAGCAAGACGAAGTTGAAGAACGCGGCGATCGCGGCCAAGTCCGCGGCGCTGCCGAAGATTCCCAAGGAACTGCTTGACCAGTTCGTGAGCGGGCCGATGAC
>JAMFRW010000210.1 GCA_026224975.1 Rhodoferax sp.
CAACATGCTGGAAGTGCGCCTGCTCTACAAGAAGCTCGAGGGCTACAACGAGGTACTCGAACGCACGGTGCAGGAACGCACGGCCGAGCTGCGTGAGAGCGAGCTGCGGTTCCGGCGCCTGACCGAACTCGCCTCCGACTGGTACTGGGAGCAGAACGAAACCGGCGCTGTCACGCAGGTCTCCGGCCCGGCGTTGGAGATGGTGGGCATCGGCATGCCGGCGTTCTTGGGCCTGGGTGGCGAAAAGGGCGGCGGCGAAATCCACACCGGTTGGAACGAAGCGGAGCGCGTGGCCTTGCAGGCCAAGATCGCCGGGCGCGAGCCGTTCCTGGACTTCGCCTTCAGCCGCGTCAATGCCGACGGGTCGACACAGCAGTTTCGCGTGAGCGGTGAGCCGATGTTCAACGAGTCCTGCCGCTTCACCGGCTACCGTGGGATCGGCGTCGAGGTGACGCCGCTCAGCCAGCCTGTGCCCATCGGCGGCCGATGATGGAGCCTTCGACAAGCGGGCCTCACGACCCGCACCAGAACCACCTGCTGGCCGCCTTGTCGCCCACGGCGTTCGAGGCGGTCGCGGCGGATCTGGAGCTGGTGGCGATGCGGCTGGGCGACATGCTCTACGAGCCCGGCGAGCAGTTGCAGCACGCCTACTTTCCCACGACCGCGATCTTGTCGCTGCACTATGTGATGGAGACCGGCGCGTCGTCCGAGACCACCGGCGTGGGCAACGAAGGGCTCGTGGGCATCTCGCTGTTCATGGGTGGCGACACGACGCCGAGTTCGGCCGTGGTGCAAACGGCAGGCCACGCCTATCGGCTGCAGCGTCACCTCGTCAAGGCGCATTTCGACCGAGCCGACAAGCTCAGAGATGTCTTCCTGCGTTACACCCAGGCGCTGATGGCACAGGTAACGCAGACGGCCTCGTGCAACCGGCACCATTCGATCGGCCAGCAGCTGTGTCGCTTGCTGCTGCTGACGCTCGACAGGATCCCCTCGCCCGAGCTGAAGATGACGCAGGAACTCATCGCCAGCCTGCTCGGTGTGCGCCGCGAGGGCATCACCGATGCGGCGAGAAAGCTGCAGGACGCCGGGATCATCCGCTACCGGCGCGGCCACATCTCGGTGCTCGACCGCGCCGGCCTGGAGGTGCGGTCCTGCGAGTGTTATGGCGTGCTCAAGACGGAGATGCGCCGGCTGCTGCCCGCCTGATCTGCATGTGCGGCATCGCACAGACGCCATGCCGCGCAAGGCCGAGCATGCACCGATGGAACCACTGCACCACCTGCTCTCCGCCGAACCCCTGCTCGCGCTGTTCGCGACCATCGCACTCGGCTACCTCGTCGGCAAGATCAAGGTCGGCAACTTCGTGCTCGGTGGCATCGCCGGCACGCTGCTGGTGGGCGTGGTCATCGGGCAGGCGGGTGTCAATATCGACAGCGGCATCAAGGCGGTGTTCTTCGCCTTGTTCATCTACGCCGTCGGCTTCCAGGGCGGCCCGCAATTCTTTCATGCGCTGAACCGGCGTTCGCTCAACCAGTTGGCCTCGGCCTTCGTGATGTGCGTGACCGGCCTGCTGTGCGTTCTGCTGGCGGCCTGGGCGTTCGACCTGGACCGCGGCATGGCGGCCGGCCTGGCGGCCGGCGGGCTCACCCAGTCGGCCATCATCGGCACGGCGGGCGACGCCATCTCCAAGCTCGGCCTCACGCCGGAGCTGATGAAGACCATGCAGACCAACGTGGCGGTCGGTTATGCCGTCTGCTACATCTTCGGCTCGCTCGGCCCCATCCTCATGGTCACGTGGTTTTTGCCCATGGTGATGAAGTGGGACATCCGCGCCGAAGCGGTCGAGCTCGCGGCCCAGATGTCCGGCGGCAGCGCCGAACTCGACCCCGGCCAGATCGATGCCATGCGCGCGATCGACACCCGTGTCTACGCACTGGCGCCTGGAAATGCGGCCATCGGCAAGTCGGCGCTCGCGCTCGATGTGGAGATGTCCGACGCTTCGGTGGAAGCGATCTTTCGTGACGGCACCATGGTCGAGCTGACCGATGCGTCGTTGCTGCACGCGGGTGATGTGGTTGCGATCACCGGGACCATCGAAGTGCTGGAGAAGCTCGCCGCATCGCTTGGCCGCGAGGTGCCGGCACCCGCGGGCTCGCGGCTCATCCAGGAGAGCCGAGAACTGATCCTCACCAACCGGGCCTTGAGCGGTCGCACTGTGGGCGACATCCACGACCACGCGACGGTTCAGACCCGCCACGGCGTGTTCCTGACCACGGTCAAGCGCATGGGTCTCGAGCTGCCCTTGTTGAGCAAGCTCGAACTGAAGAGTGGCGATGAGTTGCACTTCACCGGCAGCCCCGGCGATCTGGACCGGGTGCAGTCGAAGATCGGCTACAAGATCAGCGCTGCCGCGGCCACCGACTTCGTCTTCTTCGGCGTGGGCATGCTGATCGGCATCCTGATCGGGATGGTCCAGTTCAAGTTGTGGGGCATTCCGATTTCCATCGGCAGCGGTGGCGGTTGCCTGCTGTCCGGCCTCTTCTTCGGCTGGTTGCGCAGCGTGCACCCGAGGTTCGCGGCACTGCCGCTCGGTGCGTCGAACTTCTTGCGTGACTTCGGCCTGGCGGTCTTCGTCGGCATCGTCGGCATCGCGGCTGGCCCGCAGGCGTTGATCGCGATCCGCGAGTCCGGCCTGACGCTGTTGTTCCTCGGTGTGTTCGTCACGCTGGTGCCGCAGATCGTGACCTTCTTCTTCTCGTACTTCGTGCTGCGCATCCGCAACCCGATCGAGGCGCTCGCTTGCGTGGCCGGTGGGCGCAGCGCGAACCCTGCCTTCGCGGCGCTGCTGGCCAAGGCCGGTAACGCAACACCTGTCGTTTCGTTCACCGTGACCTACGCGGTGGCCAATGTCTTTCTCACCCTTTGGGGGCCTGTGATCGTCGGCGTCGTCAAGACGAACGCGGGCCACTGAACTCATGACGCCTCACCACAGGTACCACCTCATGCAAGAGCAGGATTTCGCCAGATTCGCCGCCCTGAGCCCCTTCGAGCTCAAGGACAAACTCATCGCCGCGGCCACCTCGGATGCGCAACGCCTGATGTTGAACGCCGGCCGCGGTAACCCCAACTTTCTCGCGACGTTGCCGCGCTGGGCATTCCTCTCGCTGGGCGACTTTGCGATGCGCGAAGCCGAGCGCTCCTACTCCTACCTCGACAGCGGCCTGGGCGGCTTGCCCGAATCGGCCGGCATCGTGCAACGCTTCGATGCCTACGCGACCGCGCACCGACTGACCGATGGCGTGCGCTTTCTGCGCGCTGCCATCTCGTATGTGAAAGATCAGCTCGGGCTGGACCGCGAAGCCTTTCTGTCTGAGATGGTCAGCGCCTTTCTCGGCTGCAACTACCCCACGCCGCCGCGGATGCTCCCGAACACCGAGGCCATCGTCAAGGCCTATCTCGCGCAAGAGATGTTCGGCCCGGTTCCACCCAGCGGCCCTTTCTCGGTCTTCGCGACCGAGGGCGGCACAGCCGCGATGACCTACATCTTCCAGAGCCTGCGCGCGAACAGGTTGATCGAGCCAGGCGACAAGATCGCCATTGCCACCCCCATCTTCTCGCCGTATCTGGAGATCCCGGTGCTGGCCGACTACCAGCTCGGCATCGTCGACATCCGCATGGACGAACACGATGCCTGGCAGTTGCCGCAGGCCGAGATCGACAAGCTGCTCGACCCGGCGATCAGGCTCTTCTGCCTGGTCAACCCCAGCAACCCGCCGTCGACCAAATTGTCGGACGCGGTGCTGGACCAACTGGCCGAACTCGTGTCCACGAAACGGCCCGACCTGCTCATCGTCACCGACGATGTCTACGGTACCTTCGCCGATGACTTCGTCTCGGTCTTTGCCAGGTGCCCGCGCAACACGTTGTGCGTCTACTCCTTCTCCAAGTTCTTCGGGGCCACCGGCTGGCGGCTGGGTGCCATTGCGCTGCACGAAGACAACGCCTTCGATGCCGCCATCGCCAACTTGCCGGAGCCCGAGCGTGCGGCGCTCGATGCCCGCTACGCCACGCTGACCACCGAGCCACGCGAACTCAAGTTCATCGACCGCCTGGTGGCTGACAGCCGCGCGGTCGCGTTGAACCACACAGCGGGGCTCTCGGTGCCGCAGCAATTGCAGATGTCGCTTTTTGCGCTCAATGGCCTGATGGACCGCGAGCACCGCTACAAGACCAACGCCAAGCAATTGATCCGCGCCCGCTACCGCACGCTCTACGGAAACATGGGCGTGGCGGTGGCGCCCGGTGCCAACGATGTCGACTACTACACGCTGATCGACCTGCAGGAGATCGGCGGCAAACTCTATGGGCCGGCGTTCGAGACCTGGTTCGTGGCGAAGGATCTGGGCACGCGCTTCCTGTTTCGTCTGGCCGAAGAGACCGGTGTGGTGCTGCTGCCTGGCAACGGCTTCGAGGTCATGAACACATCGGCGCGGGTCTCGCTCGCCAACCTCACCGAGATCGAATATGCGGCGATCGGCAAATTCACGCGCAAGGTGCTCGATGAATATCTGGCCGATTTCAATGCTTCGGAAAATATTGCCATGAAGCGCTGACGTCACCCTAGACTCTCTGCACCGGCGGCCGGGGACGCGATCCTTCTCGAAGGGTGGCCTGTGCAGAGAAGCAGCAAGCGCGAGTACTGGGGGCACCTGTCGACCGAGCCTGCGGGTGCTCGCGAGTTTCGCTATGCCATCGGCATCGCGATCTTCTCCACCCTGGTCTTCGTGCTGGTGCTGCCGTTCGCAGGCAAGCCGCTGCCGCAGGTGGCGGCGTTCATCCCGATGTACGTCACCGCGCTGACCATCTGCGATCTGATCACTGCGGCGCTGTTGTTCAGCCAGTTCCGGGCCTTGCAGCGCATCGAACTCGCCATCCTCGCCGGTGGCTACATGTTCACCGCCACGGCCACCGTGGCCTACGCGCTGATCTTCCCCGGCCTGTTCTCGGCCTCGGGGCTGCTGGGGTCGGGCTCGCAGACCTCATCTGCCCTCTACATGTTCTGGCACGCCGGTTTTCCGCTGGCCGTCATCGGCTATGCGCTGCTCGAGGGCGACGGGGCGCGCTTGCCGGTCTTCACCCGGCTGCAGCGCAAGAAGGTGCTCGTCGCGATCGCCATCACGGTGACGCTGGTGCTGATGCTGGTCTCTGGGTTCACTGCCATGGTGACGGCAGGCCGCGAGCAACTGCCGGTGTTTCTGGAAGGCCACCGAACGACCGTGACGGGCAAGCTCTTCCTGATCGGCATCTGGATGCTGAGCCTGCTCGCGGTGTGGGTGCTGTGGCGGCGCAAGCAGCGGACCGTGCTCGATGTGTGGCTGCTGGTGGTGATGTGTGTCTGGGTGTTCGACCTGGCGCTGGCCGCCGTGCTCAACACCGGCCGTTACGACCTGGGTTGGTATGCCGGCCGGATCTACGGCTTGCTCGGCGCCGGCTCCCTGCTCTTCACGCTGCTGAGCGAAAACGCCAGGCACTATGCGAGGCTGGTTCGCATGTCTGCCGGGTTGCGCGCGTCGAACGATCAGTTGTGGCACTTGTCGTTGCGGGATGGGCTGACAGAACTGGCGAACCGGCGCGCCTTCGACAACTATCTGGCGGAGCAGATGGCCGTCTCGATCCGCCACAAACGGCCGCTGGCACTGGTGCTGATCGACGTGGACTATTTCAAGCCCTACAACGACCACTACGGCCATCCCTCCGGCGACCAGTGCCTGAGGCAACTGGCCGATGCGATCCGCTCCTGCTGCAAGCGGCCGGCGGACATGGCGGCGCGTTACGGCGGTGAGGAATTCGCGCTCATCCTGCCGGATACCGAACCGGCCGGCGCGATCTACATTGCCGAAGCGGCGAGGGCGGCGGTCGCGGCCTTGCGCATAGACCACGCGCGTTGCCCGACGGGTGCGCACATCAGCGTCAGCATCGGCCTGTCGGTGCTCGATCCTGTGGATGGCATGACGGCCGAGCAACTGATCGTCGCAGCCGATGGCGCGCTCTACCGCGCCAAGGATGCCGGCCGAAACCGCGTCGCGTCCGCGGCCGACGGGTCGGTCGCGGTCTAGCCCGCACACCGCTCCGCGGTTGTCCGTTCTAGGGCTGTCCACGCCGAAGTGCGGCGTGCAGAATCGTCTGCGGAGGGCTCCGTACCGATGAGGATCTATCTGTCGTCGACGCTCGATGACCTGAAGGAATACCGTGCCGGCGTGATGGACGCGCTGCGCAAGGACGGCCACGTCGTCGTCGACAGCTACGAGGCTACTGCCGAGCCGACGCTGGCCCAGTGCGTGGCCGATGTGAACGGCTGCGAGGTCTACGTCGGCCTCTTCGCCTGGCGCTACGGCTGGCGGCCGCCGGGGCAGCAGGGCGCGCCGCTGGCCATCACCGAGATCGAATACCGCGCGGCGGTCACGGCCGACAAGCCGCGGCTGGTGTTCATGCGGCCGCTGGCGGGCTGGCCGGCCGAGCGGCTGGACATCGACGACCTCGACTCGCACGCCCGCATCGTCGCCCTGCGCAAGGAACTGGGAGATGGCTCGGCGCAGACCAGCAACCAGTTCGGCGACCCCAACGATCTGGCCTTGAAGGTCTCGCGCGCGGTGCGCAAGCATGAAGACGAAGCCGCGTTGCGCGCCGAGGCGCCCAACCGCGACAGGGTGGCCGGCCGGCGCGGCAACTCGCTGATGGAGCCCTCGGCGCCGCCGCACCCGTACCGACTGGCCACAGGGCTGCTGTTGATCGGCGTGCGGGGCAGCGACGATGCGGCGCTCGGCCGCTTGCGCGATGCGTTGCCCGCCGCTTGGCGTGTGACCATGCGCGCCTGGGCGCCGGAATCGGAGGCCGATCTGGTGCCACTCGATGCGCTGGCCGCGCGCTCGCGCTGCGTCGCGTTGCTGGTCTCACCCGCCGGCCTGGCGCGCCTGCGTGAATCGCCGTCGGGCGGTGAGTTGCTCGCCTGGCTGGACGCGCGACTCGGCGGTGCCTTCCTGCTGCTGGCGGGCGTCGACGAGACCACGCTGCCACCGTGGCCACACCGGCGCGCGTTTGCAATCGGGCAGTGGCTGGCCACACCGGGCGAGGCTGTCAGTGGCGAGATGGCCGACCTGCAACGCCTGTTGCCCGAAGAAGAGCCCGACCTGCTCGACGAAGCGCTGGTCGGCCTGGCCAGCACCACCATCGCGATGAAGATCGCCGAAGCCCAGGCACTCGATGCCTACCCGGCGATGGTGCGGGAGCGGCTCGGCCAGGATGCCTACACCTACTTCACCGACGTGGCCGCCCGTCTTGCGCAAAGTCCTCTTGCCCAAAGCCCGCTCGGCGCTGCGAAGCCGGCGCACTGGACGGCGCGTTATGCCGAGCGCCGCAACCAGTGGCGGCCGTTCGGCGGCAGCACCGCCGACGACCTGGTGCGCCAGGCCTTGGTGCGGCTCAACAGCCAGCCCTTCTTCACGCGCCAGGAGCACGCCGCGCTGCTGGGCAACCGGGTGAGGCTGCGGTCCTATCCCTTCAACCCCTCGCTGCTGCAAGACGGCACGCCCGCCGCATCGGCCTACGAAGCGATGCGCGAGCGCGGCTGCCTGGTACTCATCGATGAACTCTCCATGCTGCACCCCGACATCCGGCCCTATGCGTCGATGTTCGTGAGCGACGCGCGGGCGAGCGTGGCCACCTTGTCGCCGCTCGACCCCTCGGCCACGGCGCTGGAGCGCATGGCCGGGCTGGCGGGGCCGTTCAACATCGGCGTGCTGATCGACCGCTTCGCCTCCAAGCTCGACCCGCGTTGCGAACTCGCGATCAACAGCCCGGCCCGGCTGCGCCGCTGGTTGCGCACCGCCATCCCCGAGACGCTTGCCGCGACCGAAACGCAGGCCCCCGACCCCGACCGGCGCGATGCCTTTCGCAAACTGGCTTTCGGCACATGAATTCGGTCGGTCGATCAGGTCGATGAAATCAGGTCGATGATCTACACCTTCTACTCGTTCAAGGGCGGTGTGGGCCGCTCGATGGCGCTGGCCAACGTGGCCGACCGCCTGGCCCGCCGCGGGCTGCGCGTGCTGGCGATCGACTTCGATCTGGAAGCGCCTGGGCTCGAACGCTACTTCCCGATCGACAAGGTGGCCGCGGTCGACACGCCGGGCCTGATCGACCTGCTGCGCGAGTTCAAGGCCAGCCTTTCGGGCCGCGGCGATTCGCTGGAAGGTGCGCAGTTCCGCGACCTCTCGCGCTTCGTGTTCCCGATCTACGAGCGCGTGGGCGAGGGCGGCCGGCTCGACCTGCTGCCGGCCGGCTGCCGCAGCCCCGGCGAAGGGCTCAAGCGCTATGCGCTCGATGTGCGCACCTTCGACTGGCAGGATTTCTACTACAACTGGGAAGGCGAGGCCTTCTTCGAATGGTTGCGCCGCGAGCTCACGGGGCCGCAAGGACGCTACGACGCCGTGCTGGTCGACTCACGCACAGGCGTGACCGAGATGGGCGGCGTCTGCGCCTACCAGCTTGCCGACAGCGTCGTGATGATGACGGCGGCGAACCACCAGAACCTGCTCGGCACGCTGGACGTGGCGCGCGACTTCCGCTCCGCGCCGGTGATGGCGTTGCGCTATGGCCGGCCGCTCGAACTGCTGGTGATCCCGTCGCGCATCGAACAGCGCGATGCCGAACTGCTCGATGCCTTCTACGAACGCTTCGAGGCCGCGTTCGAAGGCCGGTTGCCACAGGCGCTCGCCGGTCTCTCGCC
>JAMFRW010000211.1 GCA_026224975.1 Rhodoferax sp.
AGCATCGCCAGGCCGAAGCTCTGGAAGAGTTCACCCATGGCCTCGGCATCGCCCACCGTGGTTTGTGAGACACCGGGCGGCAGGTTCTGCAGGCTGGGCAACGCGAGCACCTGTTTCTCGACTTCGCCCAGCGGCTGCTGGTTCAGTTCGATCTCGAAGTTGATGTTGCGCATGCGGTCGTAGCGGTCGATCTGTGCCGGGCCGCTGTCGATGGCGAGCGTGGCCACGTTGCCCAGCATCACCGGCCCGCGCGCGCCGGGTACGGCCAGGCGTGAGAGCAGGTCGAGGTCGGTGCGCGCATCGGCCTTCAACTTGACGACGACAGGCACCTGCCGCTGCGAGAGGTTGAGCTTGGGCAGCGCCTGGTCGTAGTCACCGGCGGTCGCGATGCGCATGGTGTCGGCGATGGCCGCCGAGGTCACGCCCAGGTCGGCGGCGCGGGCAAAGTCTGGCCGCACGATGAGTTCGGGCCGTACCAGGCTCGAAGTGGAGGTGACGTTGCCGATGCCAGGGATGGTGCGCAGTTCGCGCTCCACCTGATGCGCATGTGCGCCGAGCGCATCGCCGTCTTCACCGGCCAGCACCAGGATGTATTTTTCGCTCGACCCACCAAAGCCCACCTTCACCCGCGCGCCTGGCAGCACGGCCAAGGCCTCGCGTAACTCGCTTTCGACCGACTGCTTGGAGAGGCCGTGGCGTTCGCCGCGCGGCGTGAGGTTGAGCGTCAAGGTGGCCTTGCGCACTTCGGCCGCGCCGCTCGGTGCGAACGGGTCGGCGCCAGTGTTGCCGCCGCCGACGGCGGTGTAGATCAGCTTGACGTTGGGGTTCTTCTGCACGATCGCGCGAGCCGCTTCGGCGGTGGCAAAGGTCTGCTCGAAGGTGGCGCCCGGCGGCAGCGAAATCGCCACCTGTGTTTGCGAGAGATCATCGGGCGGAATGAAGCCAGTGGGCAGCAGCGGCACCAGCATCACCGACCCGACGAGGAAGATGGTCGCCGCAATCGTCGTCCACACGCGGTGCTTGAGCGCGCCTTGGACCCAGCGCATGTAGACCGCCAGCCAGCGGCCTTCCTTGTGCTCCTTCTTCGGCACCTTGAGGATGTAGGCCGACATCATCGGCGTGAGCATGCGCGCGACCACCAGCGAGATGAAGACCGCGATGGCGGCCGTCCAGCCGAACTGCACGAAGAACTTGCCCGGCACGCCGCTCATGAAGGCGGTGGGCAGGAAGACGGCGATCAGCGTGAACGTCGTCGCGATCACTGCGAGACCGATCTCGTCCGCCGCTTCCATCGCCGCGGCGAACGGCGTCTTGCCCATGCGCAAGTGCCGCATGATGTTCTCGATCTCGACGATCGCATCGTCCACCAATATGCCGACCACCAGCGAGAGCGAGAGCAGCGTCACGCCGTTGAGTGTGAAGCCGAAGAGGTACATCAGCCCGAAGGCCGGAATGATCGAGAGCGGCAGCGCCGTCGCGGCCACCAGCGTGGCGCGCCAGTCACGCAGAAAGAGCCAGACGACCAGCACGGCGAGGGCCGCGCCTTCGTACAGCAGCGTCATCGAGCCTTCGTAGTTCTCCTGCACCGGGTCGACGAAGTTGAAGGCTTCCACGACGGCGATCTCGGGGTTCGCCGCCTTGAGCACTTCGAGCTGCTTGCGCACGCCTTCGGCCACTTCGGTTTCACCCGCGCCTCGCGTGCGCGTGATCTCGAAGCCGACCACAGGCTTGCCGTTGAGGAGTGCGGCCGAGCGCTTTTCGGCCACGGTGTCGGAAACGGTCGCGACCTGATCGAGCCGGATGCGCCGGCCATCGCTCAGCGTGACCTCGATGCGCGCGAGTTCTTCGGCCGAACGCACCGTGGCGATGGTGCGCACCGATTGCTCGGCGCCGCCCACATCGGTGCGGCCGCCCGAGGCCTCCTGCTGGATCTGCCGGAGCTGGCGCGAGATGTCGGCGGCCGTCGCGTTCAGCGCTTGCAGGCGCGCGGGGTCGAGTTCGACGCGAACCTCGCGCGTCACGCCGCCCACCCGAGCCACCGCGCCCACGCCGCGCACGCTGAGCAGGCTCTTGGTGACGGTGTTGTCGACGAACCAGCTCAGCGCCTCGTCGTCCATGCGGCTGGAGGCCACGGTGTAGGTGAGGATCGGCGAGCCCGAGAGTTCGACCTTGGTGACGATGGGGTCGCGCAGGTCGGTCGGCAGGTCGGAGCGCACGCGGGCCACTGCCGCGCGCACATCGTCCACCGCTTCTTGCGTGGGCTTCTCCAGGCGGAACTCGACGGTGATGGTGGCCGTGCCGTCCTGCAGCGTCGTGTAGATGTGCTTGACGCCGGTCAGCGAGGCGATGGAGTTTTCGAGCTTGCGCGCGACATCGGTTTCGAGCTGCGCCGGCGAGGCGCCGGGCAGCAGCGCCGTCACGTTGACGGTGGGCAGGTCGATGTCCGGAAAGTTCTGGATCTTCATCGCCTTGAACGCCATCAGCCCCATCAGCGTGAGCATGATGAAGAGCAGCATCCCGGGAATGGGGTTGCGGATCGACCAGGCGGAGACGTTCATGTCGCGGTCCTCACTTGATGGCCGAAGCCGCATCCACCACCCGCACCGTGTCGCCATCGGCCAGGAAGCCGCCGCCTGCCGCGACCACGCGCGATGTGGCGTCGAGCCCGCCAGTGATCTCGATCCGGTCGCCGACGCGCCGGCCCACGGCGACCTTCGCCTGCGTCACTTTCGAATCGGCGCCCACGCGCAGCACATAGCTGAAGCCGTCGCGCACGGTGACCGCGCTTTGCGGCAGCGTGAGGCCGAAGCCGCTGCCGATCTCGAACTCGCCGCGCGCGAACATGCCGGCGCGCGCCGGGCCGGGCGCCGGCAGGTCCACATAGACCAGACCGTTGCGCGTTTGCGGATCGACCGTGGGCGCGACGATGCGCACCTTGCCGGCGATCAAGGCACCTTCGACCGGCGTGATGCGCACCGGCATGCCGGGCTTGAGCGAAGCCATGTCGGTCGCGGCCACTTCGGCACGCCATTCGAGCCGGCCCTGGCGGATCATGCGAAAGAGTTCCTGCCCGGCCGGCAGCACCGCGCCGACGGTCGCGCTGCGCGACGAGATCACGCCGGCATCGGGCGCGAGTACCTGCGTTTGGCCGAGCCGCAATTGCTGCATCTGCGAGAGCGCGCGCTGTGATTCGAGCCGCGCCTGCGCGGTGCGTTCGGCCGTCATGTACTGGTTGATGACCGATTCGCTGAGCGCGCCGGTTTCCTTCAAGCCACGGGCGCGCTGGGCGTTGGCCGCAGCCTCGGCGAGCGTCGCTTCGGCCTCGGCGACAGCCGCCTTGTTCTGCGCCACCTCGGCCTGCACGGTCGCCGGCGCAAAGGTCGCGAGCACCTGGCCGCGCTTGACCACATCGCCCACATTCACCTTCACATCGGCCAGCCGCAAGCCGTTGGCTTCGGTGCCGATGCTGGCTTCTTGCCAAGCGGCGATGTTGCCGTTGGCGCGGACGCGCAAGGGCAGGTCGGCGCGCTGCGGTGTGGTGACGACGACGCTGAGCGCGGCCTTGGGAGCGGCGGGCTTTTTGTCATCGGCCGCGTGTGTGGTTGATGAGATCAGGCCGAGGATCAAGGCGCAGGCGGCGACTCCATGGCCGCTCACGGTTTTCCCATCCCCGCTCATCCTGAGCCTGTCGAAGGACCACCCTTGACGGAGCGCGCCCGCCCGTTTCGACAGGTTCAACCCGAACGGGAGGCAGGCGGGCATAGGAAGAAAGCGACGAAGGTTCATGGTGTTCCGGAAATGAATGAGGCGCTTCATCGCGCGGCAGTGCGCGCGTCAACATCGGACCAGCCGCCGCCGAGCGCGCGATAGAGGGCGATCCACGCGGAGACGCGTTCGCGCTGCAGGTCGATCAGCGCGATCTGCGCGGCAACGGCCGAGCGGCGGGCGTCTTCGAGTTCGAACAGGGTGCCGAGGCCGCCGCGGTAGCGCGCATCGGTGGCGCGCAGCGAGGCGGCAAAGCCGTCGCTGGCGATCTGCGCATCGGTGCTTCGCGCGGCCGTGCTGTGCAATGCGATCAACGCGTTCTCGACTTCGCGCACCGCGTTGCGAAGTTGGCCGCGATAGAGGGCGCCGGCTTCGTCGAAGCGGGCGCGGGCGGCGTCCACATTGGCTGCGCGCGTGCCGCCGTCGAAGATCGGCAGCGTGAGCTGCACCGGCCCCACGCTCCAGACCATGCCGTCGCCGGAGAGCGATCCCGCGTCGTAACGCGCCGCGGCGATGCTGCCGGCCAGCGTGATGCGCGGGTAACGCTGGGCCTGTGATTGCGTCACGTCGGCGCTGGCCGCGAGCACGGCGCGGGCGGCATCGACCAGATCGGGGCGTTGCGCGAGCGCTTGTGCGGGCACGGTCTCTATGGCGATTCGCGCGGGTTGAGGCACTCGCCCTGTGCCGCCGGCCAACTGGCTGCGCAAGGCCGGCTCGGGCAAGGCGGTGAGGGCCACCAGCGACTTCACCAGCAGATCGCATTGCGCGCGCTGCTGCGTGAGGCTGACCTGGCCCTGCGCTGCGCTGGCGCGCGACAAAGCGGCGTTGCCGGGCGACTGGAAGCCGGCGCGCGCCGCCAGATCGGTGAGGCGTGCAGTCTCGGCGCGCGAGGCGGTGTCGGCCTGCACCTGCTCGGCCTGCGCTTCGCAGGCGCGCAGGCTCACGTAGCTGGTCGCGACTTCGGCAGCGATGGCCACGCGCGCATCGTGCCAGCCGGCTTGCGCGCCTTCGAGCCGTGCTTGCGCCGCGTCACGGCCGGCGCGAGCGCCGCCGAACACATCGAGCTCCGAGGCGGCTTGCAAGCCGACCGAGGAGCTTGTGCCGAGTGGCGTGACGAAGTCTTGCCGCGCTCGCTGTGCACTGGCACTCGCGTTGAGCGACGGCAACAGCGCCGCGCCTGCACCCACACGCGCCGCGCGCGACTGCTCGATGCGCGACGCCGCCGAGGCGATGGTCGGGCTCGCGGCTTGCGCGGCATCGATCAACGGCGCGAGCAGCGGGTCGTCGAACTGCTGCCACCAGCGCGCCAGGTCGGTGAGCTGGCCGGTGTGCGGCAAGGGCGCTTGCCATTGCGGGGGCAGGTTGGCGGTGGCACCCGTGAGCGTCGAGGACGCGTCGGTGGGGTTGCCGGTGGAAGCACAGCCCGCGAGCGCAGCGGCAGCCGCCATCGCGAGCAGGGTGCCGAACCGTTTGGTCATCGTCATGGGCTTGCCGATGTGAAGTGAAGGGTCGCTTGGTGGGTACGAAGATCCGATGCGAGCGCTTGGCAGATGGAGCGGTGCCCGGCCCGGCCGCGTGGCCGATGCCGTGGATCGAATGTCTGACCGGGAAGACGCGCATCCAAACGCACATCGCAACGAGAGCGGGCCGCCCATCGAGCGACCCGCAATATAACAACCGAAGGTGACCGAAACGCGCCGGAACGGCCGCATCCCGCGGCCTTCTTGTCTCGTTTTGTTTCGTGCTCTCCGGCGAGGCTGTCAGTGCCCCAGGCCGGAACGAAGCGCCTACGGAGTTGCGCAGAGCAGGCCTGAGTTTGAGTCGCCTGCGCTGCCCAGTTTCACAGGGGCTTCGCTTCGGCGACTCAGGGCTTGAGGCCCAGCTTGGGCACCAGCGCCTTGAAGTTCTCGTTGTCTTTCTGCATGGTGGCGCGAAACGAGGCGTCGTCACCGTAGGCATAACCGAGTGCGAGCTTGTCCATGGCCTCGCGCATCTGCGGCTCGGCCATGGTCGCGGCGGTGGCGACCTTGAGCACATCGACGATTTCCTTCGGTGTGTTCCTGGCCACGCCCAGGCCGCGCCAGGCGCCGATGCTCACATCGATGCCGCGCTCCTTCAGCGTGGGGATCTTGTCGAAGGCCTTGAGCCGCTGGTCGGCCATCACGCCCAGCATCTTGAGCTTGCCGGTGGCCAGGTGTGGCGCCACTTCGGCCGGGCTCACGGCGACGGCATCGATGTGCCCGCCGAGCAGGCTCAGCACCGCGGGCGCGGCGCCGGGGTAGGGGATGTGGCTGAATTTGGCGCCGGTCTTGTCTTCGACCGAGGCGGCGGCCATGTGCCAGATGGAGCCATTGCCGGCGTTGCCCATCTTCATCTCGCCGTTCGATTTTTTGGCTGCGGCGATGAATTCCTCGACGGTGTTCCACGGCGCATCGGCCTTGACGGTGATCGCGGCCGGGTCGAAGTTCAGCCGCGCGATGGGCGTGAACTCCTCGACGCCGAATTTCGAGAGGCCCAGGTGCGGCAGGATGGTCAGCTCGACCGTCATCACCGCGACCTTGTAGCCATCGGGCTTGCTGTTGACCACGTCCGACCAGCCGATCACACCGCTGGCGCCGGGCTTGTTGTTGACGACGATGGGCTGCGGCAGGTGCTTGCGCGCGGCGTCGGCAAAGGCGCGCGCCAGCGCATCGGTGCCGCCGCCGGCGTTGAAGGGCACGATCAGCTCGATGGTGTGGGCGGGATAGTCGGCGGCGTGTGCCGGTGTGGCGGCCAGCAGCGCGGCGGTAGACAGCGCAGCGATCGATCCAACAGCGGTGAACACGGACGAGGCGGAGCGGAAGTTCATGGGTGGATGAGCGGTGGTGGGCGGCCACCGCATCGCGCCGGCGCCGCCGGTGGAGGGGCCGGGCCATGATTCCCGCGCGCGCTGGCAGCGTCAAGGGCGAGCAAACCAGTACGACGGCGCAGAACGCAACGCAGGGCCGCCCCGCAGAACACCCCCGCAGGCTTACAGCGCCAGCAGTTGCTGCCGATCGTCTCGCGCCCGCACCGTGCCGCGCACGGCCGCTGCGTGCGGCACATAGCCGCGCGTCGCGAGGTTCCAGCCATCGGTGGCCTGCGCATCGGTGTGCGGCTCGATGCCGGTGGTCGCGAGCTTGCGGGCGGATGCCTTGTGCAGCAGCGATTCGCACTGCGCCGCGGTGAGCTGGCGCGCGAAGGCCGTCCAGCGCTGCTGCACCAGCGGCGCGCGCCAGGCGTCTTCGATCGCCCAGCGGGTGCTCAGCGAATCGGCCAGCTTGCCGGCTTCGAGCACGCGCGGCAGCAGCGCCATGAAGAAGCTCTTGAAGTCGCGCCGCAGCGTTTTGCCGGGCAGCAATTCCTCGAAGCGACTGATACGGCTGCTCCAGCCCGGCTTGAGCAACTGCCGGCTCACGAAGGCCTGCAGCGCCTGCACCGGGTTGAACAAACGCAGGCGGTTGGGCGGCAGCACGAGCATCGGCAGAGCAGACGCTTCTTCGTGCGTGAGCGGTTCGACAAAACTGCACAGCACCGCCACCCGCGCCCAGTGGCAGGCGGTGAGGCCATGCAGGCCGCCGAGCTGTTCGGCCTCGATCTGTTGGACGAAGCGCAGCGCGTCGCGAAAGCCGTGCGAGCCCTTGGCGTGGTTGGCCTTGCTGCTCATCACCGCGAGGTTGCCGGCGGCGTAGCCCGCGTCGTTGCGCACCCGGTCCACCGACGCATCGCTCGCCGACATCGCCGCCGTCGACAAGGCCATGCGCGTGATCGGGCAGTGGCTCACCTCGAGCTGCTCGAGGTAGTTGGGCGTGACCTGAAACAGCTCGACGCTGCGGCCACGCAGCCACGCATGCAACCGCAGTTGCAGCCACTTGCGGACATGCGTGGTCGCCAGCAGCGTGCGGGTGCCGAAGGCAGCCTGGCCGGCGAGCAGGCCGCCGCGCAGCGGCGAAGGCTCTTGCGAATAGGGCGCGGGCGGCGCGAGGTGGTGGTGGGCGTAGTCCCAACCCAGCTCGAAGCCGAGCTGCTCGTGCGTGCTGGGCGCGGCGTGAAGGTGTGTGAGGGCCGTTTGGTCTTGCGTGAAGTGGATCATTCGAATGCTCCGGTGAAGGTTCGTTGCAAACCTTTTGCAGCGATGAGCCAGTGTTGCAGGCCGGTAGCTCACCACGTGAGCCAGCCAGCGCTGTTGCAAAAACACGCGGGCGGATATGCTCCGCGTTGCTGGCTCACGTGGTGAGCTACGCCTGTGTTACGTGACCCGAACCGCCATGGACCGAACCGAACGCTTCTACAAGATCGAACTCCTGCTCAAGAGCCGCGGCTGCGTGAGCTTTGCGACGCTGCAAGCGGAGCTGGACGTGTCGCCCGCCACGCTCAAGCGCGACCTGCAATACCTGCGCGAGCGCATGAGCGCGCCCATCGCCTACGACGCCTTCGCCAATGGCTACCGCTTCGAGGCCGAACCGGCCGGCCTGCCAGGCGCCCGTGCGCAGGAACGCCACGAACTGCCCGGCCTGTGGTTCAGCGAGAACGAGATCCACGCGCTGCTGACCATGCATCAGTTGCTTGCCGGCCTCGACGACGACGGCGTGCTCGCCCGCCACCTGCAGCCGCTGATGGAGAAGCTGCAAGGCATGCTGGGCGCCGATGAACACGATGCGCGCGAGCTGATGCGGCGCGTCAAGGTCATCGGCACCGCGCGGCGCCGCGTGCCCAGCCGGCACTTCGAGCTGCTCGGCGGCGCGCTGCTGCAGCGGCGCCGCGTGTGGATGCGTTACTTCAAGCGCAGCGACCGCTCGACGAGCGAGCGCGAGGTGTCACCGCAGCGCTTGGTGAACTACCGCAACACCTGGTATCTGGATGCCTGGTGCCACGCCAGCGACGGCCTGCGCCGCTTCGCGCTCGACGCGATCCGCGATGCGCGCGTGCTCGACACCAAGGCTCGCAACGTGGCCGTGCGTGATCTCGAGGCGGCGCTCGACGCGGGTTACGGCATCTACGGCGGCGGCAAGGTGAAGGTCAACTGGGCAACCTTGGTCTTCGAAGCCGATGCCGCGCAGTGGGTCGCCAACGAAGAGTGGCATGCGCAGCAGAAGTCGCGCTGGCTGCCCGATGGCCGCTACGAATTGCAGGTGCCCTACAGCGACCCGACCGAGTTGGCGATGGACATCCTGCGACACGGCGACAGCGTGCGAGTGACGGGGGACAAGGCGCTGGCGGCGCTGATCCGGAAGCGGCTGCAGGATGCGGTGGCGGCTTATGGGTAAGTTGCTAATTTGAGCCTGTCGAAGCCCCGCGCGGATGCGCGAGGAAGAACCGAAGCATCTCCGCCGACGCATCCGGCCCGAGCGGGTCGGTGTACGAGCCGCTGGCACTGCCGCCCGACCACGCGTGCCCGGCGCCGTGGATCAGCCAGTGCTCGGCGCGCACGCTGCCGTCGCGCTGCCGATACACGGTGCGCTCGTACCCGCGTCCGGTCTTGCCGCTTTCCCGCTCGGCCACCGCATCGTCGGCCGCTTGTTCGATGACCCGTTCGCCGTTGCTCGAGTTGACGGTCGTGTCCTGATCGCCGTGGAAAACGATCACTGGCGCGTCGCCCTGTGGCTCGGCCCGCGGCGCGCGATTTGCCTTGGCTGAAGGCCTGCCCTTCATCGCCGCGAAGGCCGAAGCCATGTCGTGCGCCGCGCCCGCCGCGAGGCCGGAATGCACGCCAGCGGCCGCAAACAGATCGGGATATTCCTGCGCCAGGATCGCCGCCATCGCGCCGCCGGCCGACAGGCCCGCCACATAGACGCGGTCTGGATCGACAGCATGCGTGGCGATGATCTGGCGCGTCATCGCGGCGAGCAGCGCCGGTTCACCCTGGCCGCGTTTCTGGTCTGCGGGCTGAAACCAGTTCCAGCACTTCGACGTGTTGGAGCGCGGCGCCTGCGCCGGATAAAGCACCAGCGCGCCTTGGGCCTGCGCGAGTTCGTTCATGCGCGTGCCGGCGGCGAAGTCGTCGGGGTTCTGCGTGCAGCCGTGGAGCATCACGATCAGCGGCAGGCGCTGGCCGGCCCAGCCGGCGGGCACGAAGAGTTTGTACTGGCGGGTGCCGGAGGCTGCGCTGAAGGCTCCGGGGTCGAAGCGCGCGGTGCCAGTTGCGTTGGCGGCGCGCGCGGTGGGTTGATCGCTGGTGCTTGTCGGCGTGTGATCGCCGACTGGCGTCGAAGCACCGGTCGAGCGCTGTGCGTCCGACGAGCCCGGCGCGTCGCGAACCTCGCGCACGCAACCGTCGAGGATCACGCCGCCGTCCGCCGAAGGAGCTGGCACCGCCCCATGCGCCTTGAACAGCGACGACAGATCCGGTGAACCCGCCGACGAAAACGGACCGGCCTGCGGCCCGGCTTGCGCCGCGCCTGCCAGCGCCCGCTGGATGGCCGCCGTCGCTTCGCCGAGCTTGCCGGTTTGCGTCAGCCGCGTCGCCTCGGCGAGCATCTTCTGCATGAGTGGGTTGAGCATGGATTTCATGAAACTTCCTTTGTGACTGCATCCCTGGCTGTTGCGCTGCCGGTCATTGCATCCGGTCGGCCAGTGCCGCCTTGATCTCGGGCCGGGCGTTGAGCGCGCCCAGCACCAGCATCGAACCGATGGCGGCGCGCGCCAGCTCGGGCGTCACATCCGGCGCGATGCTGGCCAGGCCGAGCACGCGCACCTGCAGGGTCTGGCCGGTGGCTACCACCGCCTCCAGATCGGCGCGGCTGAAGTGCTGCAAACCGAGCGTCAGCGTCTTGCGCGAGACCGCCTGCTTCACTGCATCGCCGTGCTGCAGCAACTGCTGGCGCACGGCCGTGCGGATGAAATCGGTTCGGTTCGAATAAAAACCTTCCTTCACCAGAAGATCGATGTGGCCCAGGTCCACGAAGCCCATGTTGACCGTGATCTTCTCGGTGTCGGGGAGCCCGGGGTTGGAGCGCGAGATTGTTTTGC
>JAMFRW010000024.1 GCA_026224975.1 Rhodoferax sp.
ACACAGCCTCAGTCTTGAGGCGCCGTACAAACTGATAGCAGGAAAATCGACCATCCGGTTCGTCGGCAAGACCTTCCAACGCTCAAGCCAGCATTCAAGCGCGACCTCGGACCATTTCCTCCGCAGTGCGCAGAACGCCCAAATGATCAGCCCAGGCTTGCATCATCTTTCGACGGGCAGGCAGGTGTTCAGCGTGGTTGTATGCGGCCTTGACGGCGTTCCGCTCCGCATGTGAGAGCTGCCTCTCGATCACGTCGGACGGCCAGCCACGTTCGTGCAAGATCGTTGACGCCATTCCTCGAAACCCGTGCGCGGTCAGTGTGGTGCGGTCGTAGCCCAGTCGTCGTAGCGCCGCGTTGACCGTGTTCTCACTCATGGGCTCTCCGTTCGTGCGAACACCAGGAAACACCCAAGGGCGGTTGCCGGTGAGTGGTTGCAGTTCCTTGAAGATGTCCACCGCTTGGCTGGCCAACGGCACGATGTGGGTGATCCGTGCCTTCATCTTCGCTGCCGGTATGCGCCATTCCATGGCCTCGAGATCGATTTCGCTCCATTCGGCACGTCGGAGCTCGCCTGGACGTACAAAAAGCAAAGGCGAAAGTTTCAATGCGCACCTTGTGACGAAGCCGCCCTCATAGGCGTCGATGTCACGCAGCAGGCGGCCGACGCGCCGCGCATCGGTGAGCGTCGGGTAATGCTCTGGTTTCCACGGAGTAAGCGCGCCCCGGAGGTCTCTGCTCGGGTCGCTTTCGGCCCGAGCGGTAGCGACAGCATAGCGAAACACCTGCCCACAATTTTGGTGAATGCGATGGGTCGTTTCGGCCGCGCCTCGCTCTTCGACGCGCTTGAGCAGCGCCAATAGGTCAGTCGGCCTCACTCCATCGATCGGCTTCGCTCCGATCCAAGGGAATACATCGTTCTCCAGCCGTCGGATGATCTTGATGGAATGCGACGGCGCCCATGTGGGCGCGTTTTTCGCATACCACTCACGGGCGACCGCTTCGAAGGAGCCCTGCGGCGGTAAGCCGTGTGCCGCGCGCTCTTTTTCCTGGCGAAGCCTCAAACTTTCGACCCGTATCGTCTTGCGTTCATCGCTCGGGTCCAGCCCTTCGCGAACCAGCTTGCGTGCCGCTTCGGCTTTTTGGCGCGCCAAGCTCAGCCCCGTGTCCGGATAGGTTCCCAGGCTCAGCGTCTTTCGGCGTCCGTTGATGGTGTAGTCGAGGCGCCAGCCATGCGAGCCTCCTTTGACAAACAGCAAAAGGTAGAGGCCTGCGCCATCCGACAGCCTTTGCCGGAGATCGCCTGCTTTGACCGCCTTGATCGTCGTGTTCGAGGGAATGAGGTGCTGTGCCATGAAGTAACTCCCCAGCAAGATGCCGTCGATTTTCGAGTTACTGACGCAGTTACTGCAATGTGAACCCGGAAACAGGTGGATCGCGGTGTACCTTGATAGACAACAAAAAAGCCCTTGAGCGTTGATTCTCAAGGGCTTTTTGCTAGTTTTCGGACCCCGATGGATGTCCGTGGATGACCGGGTGGTGGAGAGGAGGAGGATCGAACTCCCGACCTTCGCATTGCGAACGCGACGCTCTCCCAGCTGAGCTACCCCCCCACACGCAACGGTAGTCTAGCAAATCGGCGGCGAAGCTCGAAGCCGGGCACGCCGAGCTTTTCGCCGCGCGCTGGTGGCCGGAATGATCTGCGGCAAGGTGCCGACGTGCATGAACGAGCAGCTTCGTGACTATCCAATATATAGTCAAAAGCGATCAATTGTTGCTGATTGATAGTTTACTATCTCTCTCGTTCGATGTTCTTCTCCTGTCCGCGCTGCGGGCTCATCCCTACCAAGTTACTTCAAAGGAAGCACCCATGTCCATCATCAACACCCAAGTCCAGCCCTTCAAGGTCGACGCCTTCAAGACCGGCAAGTTCATCGAACTCACCGAAGAAAGCCTGAAGGGCAAGTGGTCGGTGTTTATCTTCATGCCTGCCGCGTTCACGTTCAACTGCCCGACCGAAGTGGAAGATGCGGCCGACAATTACGCCGAGTTCCATAAGCTGGGCGCCGAGGTCTACATCGTCACCACCGACTCGCACTTCGCGCACAAGGTGTGGCACGAAACCTCGCCGGCCGTCGGCAAGGCCAAGTTCCCGCTGATCGGCGACTCGACCCACGCGCTGACGAAGGCGTTCGACGTCTACATCCCCGAAGAAGGCCGTGCGCTGCGCGGCACCTTCGTGATCAACCCGGACGGCGTCATCAAGACCGCCGAGGTGCACTCCAATGAGATCGCCCGCGACGTGAAGGAAACCCTGCGCAAGCTCAAGGCCGCCCAGTACACCGCCGCCCATCCGGGTGAAGTGTGCCCGGCCAAGTGGAACGAAGGCGCTTCGACGATCACCCCGTCGCTCGACCTCGTCGGCAAGATCTGATGTAGCACCCGGCGGCGGGTTTCCGCCGCCGTCCGAATTTTGATACCAAGCAGTAGAAAAAGGAGCTTCACATGTTGGATTCGAACCTGAAGGCACAGCTCGGGGCCTACCTCGAGCGCGTGAAGCTGCCTTTCGAGATCACGGCCTCGCTGGACGACAGCGCCGCCGCTCAGGAGATGCATGGCCTCTTGCAGGACATCGTCTCGCTGACCGACAAGATCACTTTGAAGACCGACGGCACGGACGTCCGCAAGCCGTCGTTCGCACTCAACCGCATTGGCGAGGCGCCGCGCATTCGTTTCGCGGCGATCCCGATGGGCCATGAGTTCACTTCGCTGGTGCTGGCGCTGCTGCAGGTCGGCGGCCACCCGCCGAAGATCGAGGCCGAACTCATCGAGCAGATCAAGAACCTGGAAGGTGACTTCCGGTTCGAGACCTACATGTCGCTCACCTGCCATAACTGCCCCGACGTGGTTCAGGCGCTGAACCTCATGGCCGTGTTGAACCCACGCGTGCAGAGCGTCATCATCGATGGCGGCCTCTACCAGAAGGAAGTGGAAGAGCGCCAGATCCTGGCGGTGCCGATGGTCTTCCTGAACGGCGAACATTTCGGCCAGGGCCGGATGGATGTCGAAGAGATCGTCAAGAAGCTGGACACCGGTGCCGCCAAGCGTGACGCCGCCAAGCTGGGCGCCAAGGAAGCCTACGACGTGTTGATCGTCGGCGGCGGGCCTGCGGGCGCGGCGGCTGCGGTGTATGCGGCGCGCAAGGGCATACGCACCGGCATGCTGGCCGAGCGCATGGGCGGGCAGACGATGGACACCATGAGCATCGAGAACTTCATCTCGGTGCTGGAGACCGACGGGCCAAAGTTCGCCGCCGCACTGGAGCAGCACGCGAAGCAGTACGACGTCGAAATTCTCAACCTGCAACGTGCCGACAAGCTGATCCCGGCAGATGCGCAGACCGGACTGGTGGGCGTGCAACTCGCCAATGGCGCCGTGCTGAAGAGCAAGACGGTGATCCTCTCGACCGGCGCGCGCTGGCGCGAAGTCAACGTGCCCGGCGAGCAGGAGTACCGCAACAAGGGCGTGGCCTACTGCCCGCACTGCGACGGGCCGCTGTTCAAGGGCAAGCGCGTGGCGGTGATCGGTGGCGGCAACTCGGGCGTCGAAGCAGCGATCGACCTGGCCGGCATCGTCGGCCAGGTCACGCTGCTCGAATTCGGCGACCAGTTGCGTGCCGATGCGGTGCTGGTGAGCAAGCTCAAGAGCCTGCCGAATGTGGTGTTCCACACCAACGCGCAAACCACCGAAATCACCGGCACCGATGGCAAGGTCAATGGCATCACCTACACCGACCGCACCAACGGCGAGTCCAGGCATGTCGAGCTCGAAGGCGTGTTCGTGCAGATCGGCCTGGTGCCGAACTCGGAGTGGTTGAAGGGCACGCTGGAGCTGTCGCGACATGGCGAGATCGTGGTCGACAACCGCGGCCAGACTTCGCTGCCCGGCGTGTTCGCGGCGGGCGACGTGACGACCGTGCCGTTCAAGCAGATCATCATCGCGACGGGTGATGGCGCGAAGGCTGCGCTGGGCGCGTTCGACTATCTGATCCGTAGTTCGGTGCCGGCCGCCGCGCCGGCCCAGGTGGCCGTCGCTGCCTGAAGTAGTGACCTGAGCGCTATCCGGCCACGGCCGGAGCCGCCGATGCCGCCGCGAGGCGGCTGACGCGCCAGCCATCGATCGTGTAGATGGCGAGCGCTGTCCAGATGAAGGCGAAACCCACGAGCCGCAGTGCAGAAAACGGCTCGTGGAACAGCCACAGGCCGAGCGCGAATTGCAGCGTTGGGCTCACGTACTGCACCAGGCCGAGCGTCGTCATCGAGATGCGCCTTGCGCCGGCCGCGAACAGCAGCAGCGGCACAGTCGTGAGTGGCCCGAGGCCGATCAGCCAGAGGTCTGTGCCGATATCAGGCGCGGGGAAGCTGCTGGTGCCATGCTGCAACCAAAGCCCGAGTGCGATGAGCGCGGCGGGCGTGAGGATCACCGTTTCCAGCGCCAGCCCTTCGAGCGGCCCAAGCACCGCCACCTTGCGCAGCAAGCCATAGCAGCCGAAGCTGGCAGCCAGCACCAGCGCGATCCACGGCACCTGACCGGCCTGCAGCGTGAGCCAGAGCACGCCGAGCGCCGCGAGCGAGAGGGCCGCCCACTGCGCGCGGCGCGGGCGCTCGTGCAGCACGGTGTAGCCCAGCAGCACGTTCACCAGCGGGTTGATGAAGTAGCCCAGGCTCGCGTCGACCACATGGCCGTTGTTCACCGACCAGATATACGTGAGCCAGTTGACCGAGAGCAGCACCGCGCTCGCCGCAAACGCGGCCAGCACCTTGGGCTGGCGCACCACCTGCGCCACCCAGGCCCATTGCCGCCGCCAGAGCAGCAGCCCCATCAGCAGCACCAGTGACCACAGCACGCGGTGCACCAGCACCTCGGCCGCGGGCACCGTGGTCACGAGGTGGAAGTAGATCGGGAACAGCCCCCACGCGGTGAATGCGAGGGCGGCGTACAGGACGCCGGGCTGCGCGCGCCGGCTCAAGCCTTGGCCAGCAGGTGGTTGCCGTACTGCTCGCGCAGCCGGTTCTTCAGCATCTTGCCGGTGGCACCCAGCGGGATCGCGTCGACGAAAACCACGTCGTCCGGCGTCCACCACTTGGCGATGCGGCCTTCGAAGAAGCTCAGCATCTCTTCACGCGTGAGGTCCTGGCCGGGCTTCTTGACGACGATCAGCAGTGGCCGCTCGTCCCACTTGGCGTGCAGCGCCGCGATGCAGGCGGCCATCGCGACCTTGGGGTGGGCCATGGCGATGTTCTCGAGGTCGATCGAGCCTATCCACTCGCCGCCGGACTTGATCACATCCTTGCTGCGGTCGGTGATGTGCATGTAGCCATCGGCATCGATGGTGGCCACATCGCCGGTCGGGAACCAGCCGTGGCCTTGTTCGTCGACCACCAGCGGGTCGCCGCCTTCGTTCTTGAAGTAGTTCTGGATGATCCACGGCCCGCGCACCAGCAGCTCGCCCGAAACCTTGCCATCCCACGGCAGCGCCTCGCCGTTCTCGCCGACGATCTTCATGTCGACGCCGTAGACCGCGCGGCCCTGCGTGCTCTGCACCGCCATGCGCGCTTCGGCCGGCAAATCGAGGTGCTTGCCCTTGAGAATGGCGGCGGTGCCGACCGGGCTCATTTCGGTCATACCCCAGGCGTGGATCACCTGCACGTCGTAGCGCTCCTGGAAGGCGCGCATCATCGCCGGCGGGCAGGCAGAGCCGCCGATCACCGTGCGGCGCATGGTCGAGAACTTCAGGTCGTTGGCTTCCACATACGCGAGCAGCCCTTGCCACACCGTCGGCACGCCGGCCGACATCGTCACGCGTTCGGTCTCGAAGAGTTCGAAGAGCGATTTGCCGTCCAGCCCCGAGCCCGGGAACACCAGCTTCGAGCCCATCATGCAGGCCGCGTAGGGCAGGCCCCAGGCGTTGACGTGGAACATTGGCACGACCGGCAGGATGGTGTCGCGCGCCGAGCAGTTGAGCGCATCGGGCAGGGCGATCGCAAAGGTGTGCAGCAGCGTCGAGCGGTGGCTGTAGAGCACGCCCTTGGGGTTGCCGGTGGTGCCCGAGGTGTAGCAGAGGGACGAGGCGGTGTTCTCGTCGAACGTGGGCCAGTCGAAGCGATCACTGCTGGCTTCGACCAGCTCTTCATAACAAAGCAGGTTCGGGATCTTGGTTTGCGCCGGCATGTGCACCCGGTCGGTCATCGCCACGAAGGTCTTGATGGTCTTCACGCGCGAGGCGATGGCCTCGACCAACGGCAGGAAGGTCATGTCGAAGAACAGCACCTGGTCTTCGGCATGGTCGGCGATGTAGACCACCTGGTCCGGGTGCAGCCGGGGGTTGAGCGTGTGCAGCACCGCGCCTGAGCCCGAGGCGGCGTAGTAAAGCTCCATGTGGCGGTAGCCGTTCCAGGCGAGCGTGGCCACGCGTTGGCCGCTTTGCACGCCGAAGCCCGCGAGCGCATTGGCCATGCGGCGCGCGCGTGTGGCCAGGTCCTTGTAGGTGTAACGGTGGATGTCGCCCTCGACGCGGCGCGAGACCACTTCCTGGTCGGCGTGGTGACGCTCGGCATGCACCAGCAGAGAAGAGATCAGCAGCGGCTGCTGCATCATCATGCCGGCCACGAAGGGTTGGGTGGGCTGGGCGTTCGAAATCGGCTCGTTCTTCACAGGTGATGTCTCCGGTGCGTGGGTGGCGCTATTGTTCGTCTCAAGTGTAGCTTTGGGCTACAGCGCGCCACCACGGGCTTGCACTGGGACGGTGTGGGAACCGGAGGTCTCGGCCGACCCGAGGCGGCACGCGGCGTGCACCTGCGCTTGCAGTGCAAAAGGCTCTTCCGGAACTCGTTCGAAAGGGATGTCGATGTTCGCCCTCACGCACCGCCGCGCGACCGATTTGGTCTGGGTAGCTGCCACCACCATCGTTGTTTTTGGCCTGGTGTCTTGTGCGGCTTTCTTCGAGCCCGACCGCAGCGCCCGCGCGCCGCGGCTCGAAGGTTTCGGCGCGCCGGTGCCGCTGCAGGCCGGCAGCCAGAATGCCGAAGCGCGCGAGCTGTTCGGCCGCGGCGTGCTGCAGGCGTATGCGTTCAACGAGAACGAGGCGGTGCGGCTCTTCAAGGCGGCGCTCGCGCAGGACCCGGCGTGCGCGCTGTGCGCCTGGGGTGTGGCCTGGCAGCTCGGGCCGAACATCAATGCGCCGCAGCGCGAAGACCTGAAGGAAGCACGCCTGTACGCCGGCCTTGCGCTTCGCCACGCGCAAGGTGCCACGCCGCTGGCGCGCGAGTTGATCGATGCGATGGGGCTGCGTTATGGCGTCAACGCAAGTCCGGCGGCAGCCCAGGCGTCGCCGCTTCAGTCGCTGCCCGGAGCGGAAATCTGCAGCGCCAAACCCGGCGCTGCGCGCGCCGACCCGCTCGACACCGCCTACGCCGCGCGCATGCGAGCCCTGGCCGATGCGCACCCCGGCGATGCCGATGTGCTCTCGTTCTATGCCGAAGCCGAAATGGTCGCCACGCGGGACGACTGGTGGGATGCCAGGACCGGCCGCCCCGGCGGGCGCATCGGCGAGGTCGCCACGCGCATCGAACAGGCGCTGCCGGCCGCGCCGAATCACACCGGCCTCAACCATTACCTGATCCACGCGCTGGACAGCGGGCCGGGTGCCGCCCGCGCGGTGGCCGCCGCCGATCGGCTCGGCGCCCTGGCACCGGCGTCGCCGCACCTCGTCCACATGCCCTCGCACATCTTCGTGCGCGTCGGCCGCTATGCCGATGCGAGCGCCGTCAACCAGCGTGCGCTGGCCGAGGAGCTGAAACTCACCGCAGCCGTCCAGCAGCAGGGCTTCGAGCCCAGCAAGAACTGGGATCGGCACAACCTGCACTTTCTGTGGTTCGCGGCGCTCATGCAGGGCCGGGGTGACCTCACGCTGGACACCTCGCGACGCATCGCGCAACTCGTCGCCACGTCGACAAGCCCCTTCGGCGCCTACCGCCGCGGCTTGCCGATCTTGACGCTGACGCGGCTGGAGCGCTGGCCCGAGGTGCTGGCCGAACCGCTGCCCAAGGCCGACGAAGGCCCGCTCGCTTCGGCCCTCTCGCACCATGCCCGCGGCATGGCGTTTGCGCGCACCGGGCAGGGCGCGTTCGCGGCCGAGCAGGCCAAGGCACTCGACCAGGACCTGGCCGCCACTGAGGCCGCCGCGCGCGGCAAGACCGACGACGACGCCGAACCCACCGTAGCTCAAGCGGTGCGCGTGCTCCACGGCGTGCTCCGGGCCGAACTCGACGCCGTCGCTGGTGACCTGCCCGGGGCGCGGGCGCGGCTGGTCATCGCCATCGAGGCTGAAGACAAGGTGGGCGGGGAGCCGGCGATGCTGGCCTCGATGTCCCGGTTGGCGCTCGGCGATCTGCTGTTGCGCCAGGGGCGGGCGGCAGAGGCCGAGACCGCCTATCGCGATGAATTGGCGCGCCAGCCGGGCAGCGGATGGGCGTTGCGGGGCGTCGCTCGCGCGCTGGCAACGCAGGGGCGTGAGGCGGATGCGGACCGGGCGCGGATGGCGGTCGCGACCGCATGGAATGCGGCCGATCTGCCGCTGCGTTGACGTCTCAAGAGATGTCCCCATCCACATAGAACCACCGGCCGTCTTCGCGCACGAAGCGGCTGGTTTCCACGAGCCGCTGCGCGCGGCCTGCGAGCTTGCTGCGGGCGACGAAAGCCACGGTGGCGTGGTCGGCGTCTTGTAGTTGATGCTGCCGCACCTCCAACCCCAGCCACTTGACGCCGGCGTGCTCGGGCGCCAGCGCAGCCGGCCGCGTGCTCGGGTGCCAAGTGGCGAGCAGGTAATCGAGAGCGCCGAGCACGAAGGCGCTGTAGCGCGAGCGCATCAGGCTCTCGGCCGTGGGCGCGAGCAGATGCGGCGGGCCGGCGTGGTAGCGGCCGCAGCAGGCGCCGTAGGGTTGTGCGTCTTCGGCCTGGCGGCAGGGGCAGCGGGTGGCGGGAGTCATGCGGCAGATCGTAGCCAAGCCAGGCGTTGGGGACTGCCCGTGTGCAGATGCGCTATCGATCGAGCTGAAGCTCCCAGGTTTCGCCGATCAGGTCGTGGCCGAAGCTGTGGTGCGGTTCGCTGGCGATGAGCCGGTAGCCGGCCTTGGCGTAGATGCCCCGCGCGGCCGCCAGCAGGCTGTTGGTCCACAGCACGATCTTGCGGTAGCCGGCCTGGCGCGCAAAGCGCTCACATTCGTCGACCAGCCGCTGGCCGATGCCCAGGCGGCGCGCCGAAGGTTCCAGCAGCAACATGCGCAACTGCGCCACGCCGGGCAGCGGTGCTTGCGTGGCGTCGTCGCGCGCCTGCACGAGGAAGATGCTGCCGACGTTGGCGCCATGGCGCTCGGCGATCCAGCAGGCTTCGCGCTGCGGGTCGAAGCGCTCGACGAAGTCGGCAGCGATGCGCGCGACCAGCGCTTCGAAGCGCATGTCCCAGTGGTATTCGTCGGCGTAGAGCGCGCCGTGGCGCGAAATCACCCAGCCGATGTCGCCCGGCCGGTGCGGCCGCAGCAGGTAGGCCGGCTCGTTGCTTTTGGCGTCGCCCAGCAGTTGCGCCAGGTGGCCCATCGATTGCAGCAAGGCCTGCTGCTGCGGCTCGGGTAGCGTGGCCAGCAGGGCGCTCACGTCGGCCCTGGAGCCGGCATCGAGCGGCGCAAACGCGCGCCGGCCGGCGGCGGTGATGCTCAGGTGCAGGTGCCGCGCATCGTCTTTCGAGCGCGTGGCCTTGATCAGCCCGCGCTGCTTGAAGCCGCGCAACAGCCGGCTCAGGTAGCCGGCGTCCAGATCCAGTTCGGCCGCCAAAGCGGTGGCGGTGAGGCCGTCTCGATGGGCGAATTCCCAGAGCAGCCGCGATTCGGTCAGGCTGAACGGGGTGTGCAGCAAGCCCTCGTGCAGCACGCCGATGCGCCGTGTGTAGAAGCGGTTGAAGCGGCGGATGGTTTCGATGCGGTCGGGGGTGGCGGTGTCGGCGGGTGCCGTGGCCGGCGTAGCGCCCGAGTGGGGCGCAAGGTCATTTTTGGAGGCATTTCGAGCGATAGTCGAATCGGTGGCGTGCATGGCGGTCGTTCTGAAAGCAGGATACAGAGGCATTCTCGGCAGAACAATTGCTTTTGGCAACCAATCGTTTGTCCTAGGGCGTGTGTTTTGGAGACCAGGATTTGCGGCGCCGCCTTGCGCTGAATACTGGATGAACGTACAGTAGTTCAATGAAC
>JAMFRW010000212.1 GCA_026224975.1 Rhodoferax sp.
CAGTTCGGCGGTGAACGGCCAGCCGGCCTTGGAGCGGAAGCCTTCCAGCGGGCCGATCTTCTTGTCCTGCAGGAATTGCTCGACCTCGGCGATCTCGAACGCACGGCCGGCCGGGATCTTGGTGATGGAGAACTCGCAGCCGTCCACGCCGTCGCCCTTGGGGCCCTGGCAGGTGTAGCGGCGGTAGTTCTCCTTGACGATGCCGCCGCAGTTCGGGCACGGCGTCTTCAGCGTGGCGTAGTCGCCGGGGATCGTGTCGCGGTCGTATTCCTTGGCCTTCTTGACGATGCGCTCGGCCATCGCCGCGATCTCGGCCATGAAGGTTTCGCGCTCGAGCTTGCCCTTCTCCATTTCCGACAACTGGAACTCCCAGTTGCCGGTCAGCTCGGGCTTGGTGAGGTCTTCCACACCCAGGCCGCGCAGCAGCGTCATCAGCTGGAAGGCCTTGGCGCCGGGCACCAGATCACGCCCATCGCGGTGGATGTACTTCTCGTAAATCAGCCCTTCGATGATGGCCGCGCGCGTGGCTGGTGTGCCCAGGCCTTTCTCCGACATGGCCTCGCGCAACTCGTCGTCGTCGATCAGCTTGCCTGCCCCCTCCATTGCACTCAGCAGCGTGGCTTCGGTGTAGCGCGCCGGCGGCTTGGTCTTGAGCGGGTTGACGGCCACGTCTTCGGTGCGGACGATCTCGCCAGCCGCCACTGCCACCAGGTTGGCATCGTCTTCCTGCGCTTCACGGCCGTAGACCGCGAGCCAGCCCGGCTTGACCATCACCTTGCCGTTGGTCTGGAACTTGTGCTCCTTGTCGACGCCATCGACCGGCGCCTTCACCGTCGAGATCCGCGTCGTGACCATGAACTCCGCCGGCGGGAAAAACACCGCGAGGAAGCGCTTGACCACCATGTCGTAGAGCTTGGCCTCTATCTCGCTCAGGCTCTTGGGCGCGAGCAGCGTGGGGATGATCGCGAAGTGATCCGAGACCTTGGTGTTGTCGAAGATCTTCTTGTTGGGCTTGACGTAGCCCTCCTTGATCGCCGTCCTGGCGTGCACGGCCAACGCGCGCAAAGGCCCCGGCATGTCTTCGGTCGAGATCATCTTCATCGTCTGCTTGACGACATCGACATAGTCTTCCGGCAGGTGCTTGCTGTCGGTCCGCGGGTAGGTGAGCACCTTGTGCTTTTCGTACAGCGCCTGCGCGATGCTCAGCGTGGTCTTGGCGCTGAAGCCCAGGCGCGAATTGGCCTCGCGCTGCAGCGTGGTCAGGTCATACAAGCCGGGTGAGCTTTGCGTGCTGGGCTTGGCTTCTTCGGTCACGCTCGCGGGCTGGCCGAGTGCAGCGGCGGCAATGGCCTTGGCATCGCGTTCGTTCCAGAGGCGGTCGGCGCGCTGCTCGGGATCGTCCGGGTTCTTCTTCCACTTGGGGTCGAACCACTTGCCTTCGTACTCGCCGGCCTGCGCCGCGAAAGTGGCCTTCAACTCCCAGTAGTCGCGTGAGACGTGCTTGCGGATCTTCTCTTCGCGCTCGACCATGATCGAGAGCGTGGGCGTCTGCACGCGGCCGACCGTCGTCAGGAAGAACCCGCCGTCTCGCGAGTTGAAGGCCGTCATCGCCCGCGTGCCGTTGATGCCCACCAGCCAATCGGCCTCGGAGCGGCAACGCGCCGCATCGGCCAACGGCAGCATCTGCTTGTCGGTGCGCAGGTGCTCGAAGCCATCGCGAATCGCGGCCGGCGTCATGCTCTGCAACCACAGCCGCTTGACCGGGTGCTTGCTCTTGCTGTGCTGCTGGATCAGCCGGAAGATCAACTCGCCCTCGCGGCCCGCGTCACAGGCGTTGATGAGCTCGCTCACGTCCTTGCGGCGCACCAGCTTGACCACGGCGTTCAGCCGCGTCTTGGCCTTGTCGATGGGCACCAGGTCGAAGTGCGGGGGGATCACGGGCAGGTTGGCGAAGCTCCACTTGCCGCGCTTGACGTCGAATTCCTCGGGGGCCTTGATCTCCACCAGGTGGCCGAC
>JAMFRW010000213.1 GCA_026224975.1 Rhodoferax sp.
CCCATGTCGATCGCATCGGCGGCGAAGTAGAACTGCACCAGCCGATACCCGATGCGGGCCACGAGCAACAGCGAAAGCGCAATGCCCAGATGCGCGCTGGGCGTGTAGAACAACCCTTGCGGCGTAGGCTCGAACTTCGTCAGCCTCAGCCCGTAGACACCGAGCGCCACACCGGCGCCCACGCCGGCCAGCAGCGACACGGCGTTGACCGGATGCGCCAACGCGCCGAGCAGCAGCATCGCGATCAGCAGTGGAAACAATGTCACTGTCACCCAGGGCCGCACGCGCGACAGCTTCTGCCGGCCGACCATGCGGCGCACGCGCGAGTAGACGCGCCAGGCCACGAGCGCGGCAATGCCGAGCGTGACGGCCATGGAGGGGTGGAAAGCGGCGCTGCTCATGGTGGGGTCATACGTCGAGTTCGGGGTAGCGGCGAAAGATACCCTGCTCGTTGAACGGAATGCGGCGTTCACTCTGCAAATACGCGGCGACCTTGGGCAACGCGGCCACGCGGTCGTGCAGATCGATGACGCCGGGCGTCTTCGCCAGCACTTTCTCGGCCGCTTTGGGGAAGGCGTAGCGCAGCCCTTCGACGAGTTGGAACAGGCTCAGGTCGGCATAGCTCAGCCGGCCGCCCACCAGGTGCCGCGGGCCGGCCGGGTTGCGCACGACGATGCTCTCGAACCAGTTCAGGAACTTGGGCATGCGCTCGTGGCAGAACTCCTTCGCACGACGCAGCGCCTCGGGCTTCTGATCTTCATAGTAGAGGCCGGTGCCGACGGGGTGATGCGTGTCGTGCGCCTCGGCCACCATGTCGGCGATGGTGAGCTGGATCTGCTGAGTCCACACCCGCGCCTGCTCGCTGCGCGCGACCAGTTTCAAGGTCGGTGCGAGGTAGTGGAGGATGGCGGCCGTCTGCCCGACGATCAGCCCACCGTCTTTGAGGAACGGCGGCGCGAACGGCGGGTGCGGCTGATGGCGGTCTTGCAGCGTGCGCATCAGCGCGGCCTCGCCTTGCCCGGAATCGTCAGCGGTGCGGGCCACATCGACGTAAGGCGCGCCGGCCGCTTCGAGCGCCAGGCGCACGAATTCGCCACGCCCTTGGATGGTCGGCCAGTAGTGGAGTTCATATGCCATGGCGGGAGTGTCGGGCGGTGCCGATGAAGTCGTGGGCCAGCACACTACCCTAGTTGGCGGCGTGCGTGCTCTGGGACGTCTTTCGGCGCGTCTTCCTACGGCAGTTCGAGCGCGGCGCCGTTGGTACGGCCGGTACTGTTCAGCGAGCATCCCAGTCTGATTTTTTGGCATGCCATATCGATGACAACGGCTTTTCGTCTGCGATGGGGTGAACGGTCCCTGATCGCCCGGATCGGCTTGGTGCTGGGCGCCTCGTTTGCAGCGTTGCTGCTGCTGGTGCTGTTCTTCGACTGGACCTGGACGCGGCCGGCCATCCAGCATCAGGTGATGTCGTGGTCCGGCCGGAGCATCGATTTCGACAGACTGAAGCTCGGCCTGAACGCCGGGCTGGAGCCGACCATCGAGTTCACCGGCCTGCGCATCCAGAACGCGCCGTGGGCTGCCGACCGGCCGTTTGTCGATGCCGGCACGGTGCACATGGTCTTCGACTGGGGCAGCCTTCACGGGCCGCTGGTGATCATCAAACGGCTCACGCTCGTCGATGCGCAGATCGACATGGAGCGCCAGGCCGATGGCCTGCGCAACTGGCGGCTCTCGCGGCCGCTGGACCGTGGGCCGGGCAAGGTGCGCATCCTGGCGATCGATGCCACGCGTAGCGCGGCACGCTTCGTCGATGGCGGGCTGGCGCTGGAGGTGAATGCGCGCATGTCGCCTTTGGCGAGCGCCACGTCTTCCGCCGTGACCAGCGCGCCGGCCTCAGCGGGCGGCTTGCCGCTGGTGAAGCAATTCGACTTCGAAGGCACGCGCAACGGCCAGGCATTCGCCGGCCAAGCCGCTGTCAGCGAAGTGTTGACGTTCTGGGAAACCGATGCACCGTTCGCGATGCACGGCCACGTCGACATGGGTTCGTCGCGGCTGACCATCGACGGCACCGCGACCGACGTGGCGAACCTGAGCCAGCTCGATGTGAACGCGCACCTGAAGGCCCCCCGGCCCGCCGAGCTTCGCGCCCTGCTGCCGATGTTGCCCTGGCCCGCCCTCGCCATCGACGCCACCGCGCGATTGGAGAAGCATGGCAGCCATTGGCAAGCGTCGCAGATCGCCGGCACCTTGGGCCAGACCGATGTGGCCGGCGAGGCGTCGTTCGAGGAACGCAGCGATGCAACGAAGCGCGCGGCGTTCAATGCCAAGCTCACCAGCGCCGTGGTGCACGGCCAAGACCTGCGCGCGATGTCCGCCGGCCACCTGGGCGGCGACCGCCACTTCGAGGGCCTGCGCACCTGGGATGGCGCCGCGCAGCTCCAGGTCGGCCGCGTCGACGACCCTTCGGCACGCTGGCTGCAAAGCCTCGCGCTGACAGCCAGGTTGCGCGATGGCCAACTGCGCGTCGAGCCCTTCGAGATCGGCATCGCGGGCGGGCGCATCACCGGCAGCTTGAACGTGGCCGCCGCTGATTCACCGGCCGACCTTCGACTCGAAGCATCCGCCGCCGGCTTGCACATCGCGCGCTTCCATGCCGCGGCATCGGGCGAACTGCACGGCCAGGCTTCGCTGCGGGCGCGAGGCGACTCGGCCGAATCGCTGCTCAAGGCCGTGTCGGGCAAGCTGCGCCTGGCGCTGCACGGCGCGCGCATTCCGCGTGCGCTCGATGCCAAGCTCGCGCTCGATGGCGGCGCCATGCTGAGCGCTTTCCTCGCCGGCGCCGAGACCGTGCCAGTGCCCTGCGCCGCGGCCGAGTTCGACTTCGACGCCGGCCGCGGCCGCACGCGCCTGCTCGCCTTCGAGACCGAGCGCACGCTGGTCACTGGCGAAGGCGTGGTCTCGCTGCCCGATCGGTCGCTCGACCTGCTGCTCTCGCCACATCGCAAGACCTCATCGCTGCTGGCGCTCGACCGGTCTATCCGGTTGCGCGGGCCTGTCGCGCATCCGGTGGTCTCGCTGGCCGATGCGGGCAACGCCAAGGCGCCGTCGCACTGCCCTGATCTGCGGTTCTGACGCTGCGGTTTCGAAGGCTCGGGCCTTCACGGGCTGGATGAGCCCAGGGCTTTCTAGAATCGTCCGAGGGCAGGCACTCATGCACATCGCCCGCCACACACGGACAACGACACCATGAAGCACCGCCTCATCATGATCGCGCTGATGGCCTCGGCCTGCGCAAGCCACAGCATCGCGCAGCCGGCCACGCCACGCGATGAATTCTTCTGGCTCGGCGAGATCAACAAGGCCACGGCGGTGATCAACACCGAGCAAGGCCTGCTCGACAAATCGATGACGCCGCTGGTCACCGCCGGCATCGTCAAGGTGCTGAAGGACGGCAACCAGCCGGGCGCCAGGCGCCCCTCCAGCGTCATCACTTTCGAGCCCCTGCTCATTCAAGCCGCGGGGCCGGAGATCACCTTGCTGCACGCCGGCCGCTCCAGCCAGGACATGCACGCCACCTACCGCGCCGCCATCCTGCGCGAAGACATGCTCGCCCTCGCCGAGCAGTTGAACAAGACCACGGCATCCCTCGTCAAGCTCGCCGAGAAGCACGCCGGCACCATCGTGCCGAACTACACCAACGGCGTGGCCGCCCAGCCCAACAGCTTCGGCCACTACCTGCTGGGCCACGCGGCCGGCCTGGAGCGCGATGCCCAACGCATCCGCGAAGCCTATGTGCGCATCGACCGCTCGCCGATGGGCACGACGGTGTTGAACGGCACGAGCTGGCCGCTGGACCGCACCCGCATGGCCGACTACCTGGGCTTTGCGGCGCTGGTGGACAACGCCTACGACGCGGCGCAGATCTCGTCGATGGACGAACCCGTGGAGGCCGGCGCCATCGTCACCGCCATCGCGCTGCACACCGGCAATTTCGTCGAAGACCTGATGACGCAATACGCGCAGGCGCGCCCGTGGATCCTGCTCGAAGAAGGCGGCGGCAACACCTACGTGTCGAGCGCCATGCCGCAAAAGCGCAACCCCGGCCTGCTCAACACCACCCGCCGCGATGCATCCACCGCCGTCTCGCTAGCGATGGGCGTCGTGATCCAGATGCACAACATCACGCCCGGCATGGGTGACCCGAAAGAGG
>JAMFRW010000214.1 GCA_026224975.1 Rhodoferax sp.
AGGATGTACCACTGCGTGCCCAGCACCATCAGCGGTGAAAGCCAGAGGCTGGGGTTCAACTGCCACTTGACGATGAAGACCACGACGATCGGGAACACCAGGTTGACCGGGAACGCCGCCAGAAACTGCGCCACCGCCTGCAGCCGCCCGGCCCACACCGGATTCATGCCGATCCACACGCCGATCGGCACCCAGACGATGGCCGCGAGCGCGATCAGCACCAGCACGCGAATCATGGTGTAGATGCCGAGCACGAACACATGCGCCACCTCGGCCCAGCCGACCTCGGCATGCACGAAGCTCACCAGCTTCCAGACCGCCAGCAGCACCGCGCCGGCCACCACCGCATCCCACGCGCGGGCGAGCGCCGGGTTGGGCGGGCGGGCGCGGGCGCGGATCGAGGTGCCGTCGTGCTGGCGCTTGAAGACGGTGAACGAGCGCTCCAGCACCGCCACGCCGCGGCCGGCCATGGCCTGCAGCCGGTCGGTGCGGCGCAGCCAGGTCAGCAGCCAGGAGGTGGGCGCGCTGTCGCCGGTGCCTTCTTCGAAGCGGAACTTGTCGGCCCAGGCCAGCAGCGGGCGAAAGAACAGCTGGTCGTACAAGATGATGCCGACCAGCATGCCGCCGATCGCCCAGAAGATCGCGCCCAGGTTCTTCTGCTCGATCGCAAGCGAGATGTAGGAGCCCACGCCCGGCAGGCGGATGTTCTGGTTCGAGACCGAGATCGCTTCGGCCGCGACCACAAAGAACCAGCCGCCCGACATCGACATCATCATGTTCCACAGCAGCCCCGGCATGGCGAACGGCAGCTCGAGCCGCCAGAAGCGCTGCCAGCCCGAGAGCTGGAACACCCGCGCCGCCTCCTGCAATTCGGCCGGCACGGTGCGCAGCGACTGGTAGAGGCTGAAGGCCATGTTCCAGGCCTGCGAGGTGAAGATCGCGAAGATGGCCGCGCACTCCACGCCGAACAGGTTGCCCGGGAACAGCGCAATGAAGCCGGTGACGGTGATCGACAGAAAACCCAGGATCGGGATCGATTGCAGGATGTCGAGCAGCGGCACCAGCAGCTTCTCGGCCGCCTTGTACTTGGCCGCCAGCACCGCGAACACGCAGGCGAAGATCAGCGAGCAACCCATCGCGAGGAACATGCGCAGCGTCGTGCGCATCAGGTAGTAGGGCAGCACGACCGGATCGAGCGTGAGCGGCAGCGCTTCGCCGACCTCGTAGGGCCGCGCCATCTGCGAGCCGCCGTACGCCAGCAGCACCAGCACTGCAAGCACCAGCGGCAGCAACGCCCAGTCCCAGCGGTTGCCGCTGGACTCGACCACCTGTCGGGGGAAGAAGCGTGGGAAGGTCATGGGCTCGGGCGATGAGTGCGGTGTGGGGGTGCGTTACTGGGTTGCGACCGGAGGGCGGGCGATTGTGGCCGCGATGTGTGTCGGTTTGGTGTCTGCTGCCCGACGCGTGAACCATGCAGTGGCGCATGGGATCATCTGCGATGCACACGCCCGCCGATCACGCCGCCCGAGAACGAGACAAGCGCGGTGGCCCTCGCGCGAAGAAGCCCCTGCGCATCCCGAGCTTCCTGCGCCACGTCGGCCCGGGCGTGGTGACTGGCGCGGCCGACGACGATCCCTCGGGCATCGCGACCTACACGCAGGCCGGCGCACAGTTCGGCACCTCTGTGCTGTGGACGGTGTTCCTCACCGTGCCGTTCATGATCGGCATCCAGCTCGTGAGCGCACGCATCGGCCGGCAATCGGGCCAGGGCATCGCGGCCAACCTGCGGCAGCACACGCCGCGGATGTTTCTCTTCGCGATCGTCGGCCTGCTGCTCGCCGCCAACACCATCAACATCGCGGCCGACATCGCGGCCATGGGCGAGGCGCTTCAGCTCGTCGTGGGCGGCGGCCAGCATTTCCATTCGGTCGCGTTCGGCATCGTCACCGTCCTGCTGCAGATCTTCGTGCCCTACCGGCGGCTCGCGCCCATCCTCAAGTGGCTCACGCTGACGCTCTTCGTCTACGTGGCCGCGGCCTTCACGGTGACGATTCCGTGGGCGCGTGTGCTGCACGACGTGGTGGTGCCGCACATCGTGCCCAGCTCTGCCTTCTGGATGATGATCGTCGCCATTCTCGGCACCTCGATCTCGCCCTACCTCTTCTTCTGGCAAGCCTCGCAAGAGGTCGAGGAGATGCGGCTGCAAGGCATCCAGGCCGGCCACGAGCACCGCTCCACGCTGCACCGCGCCAAGCGCCGCATGCGGCTCGACACCATCATCGGCATGTTCTTCTCGAACGGCGTGGCTTTCTTCGTGATGCTGATGGGCGCGGTCGTGCTGAACGCCGGCGGTATCACCGATGTGCAAAGCGCGGCGCAGGCCGCCCAGGCGCTGAAGCCGCTGGCGGGCGACTTCGCCTTCATGCTGTTCTCGTTCGGCATCATCGCGACCGGTTTGCTGGCCGTGCCGGTGCTGGCCTCGAGCGCCGCGTATGCGGTGGCCGAAGCCTTCGGCTGGCCCGAGGGGCTGGAGCGGCATTGGCGCGAGGCCAAGGGCTTCTATGCCATCGTCGTGATCGCGACGCTGGTTGGCACCGGGCTCGACTTCACGCCCATCGATCCGATGAAGGCGCTCTACTGGAGCGCGGTGATCAACGGCGTGGTGGCCGTGCCCATCATGGTCGCGATGATGGTGCTGGCCGGCAACCCGAAAGTCATGGGCAACCTGCCGGTGCGCCGCAAGACGCGCTTTCTGGGCTGGGGCGCGGTGGCGGTGATGGCGGCGGCGGTGGGGATGATGGGCTGGGATTTTTTCCGGTGATATGGCTTGCGGGATGCTCCCTTGAAACGCTCCGTGTGGGCACTTCGACAGGCTCAGTGTGAGCGGGCACGTATTGATCAATGTGCGGCGAACGTGGTCGCGTAGCAATCATGCACCACCTCCGGCAGCGCATCGAGCACGGGCGCCAAGCCACCGGGCAAACGACCATCGGCGTTCAACACATGGATCGCAGCCAGCCGATCTGCGGCTTGCAGCGCCAGCCCCAGCGGCGAGCGCACGCCGGCCAGCCCGACTGCGGCGATTTCGTCGGCGAGCGCCACCAGCGGGTCGCTCAGGCCCCAGGGCCGGATGAGCTTCGAGAACAGCGTGTCACGCCGCTGCATGAGCGCGGTCGCCGTGGCGGCACCGAGCAACGTGGGCGCGGGCGGCGGGTTGGGCGTCACGTTGTCCAGCCCGCGCATCAGCGCCGTCCAGCCGGTGCCATGCAGCAGGCCGGCCAAGTAGCCATCGAGCGGGTCCACGAGATCGTTGCCCGCGAGCGCGGCGCACAGGCGCGCCTTGTTGTCGGCGTCGTGCCAGATTTGCGGCGCGGCGCGGGCCGAGAGCGAGGTGCCCCGCGCATCGAACATCGGCCGCAATACCGACTTGGCGATGACCCGCCGCAACCCGGACGCGCCCACTGCCATCACCGCATGCTCGAGATCGACCACAGGCTCGCGGTCACCACGCAACGCGCCGTTGGCGAGGCGAATCACCTCAGTTGCCAGCACGGCGTCCTTGGAAATGCGCTGCGACACATCGGCCGACGAATAGCGTTCGTCGCGCAACGCGCTCATCAGCTGTGGCACGACTTGCGGCGCACGTGGCAGCAGGCTGGCGCGCAGGGTGTCGGAGGCGATGACCGCGTCGATCTGGGCCAGAAAGGCGACGGCCGAGGGCGGCAGCGAAGGCGAGTCGGCGGCAGTCGTGATCGCCGTCGGCTGGCCGAGCAGCCAGGCGACGAATTCAGGCGGGACTTCGGGGATGGGGGCGTGCAGCTCAGCGGGCGGCGCTTCGGTGACGGCGGGCGCGATCGGCGTTGACGAGCGACGGTTGTCGAGTGCCGCGGGCGGCTTCGGAGGCGCGCTCGCGACAGGCTCCGGATCGCGCTTCAACCATTTCAACGGGTTGGTCCAGCGGGGCAACGACATCGGTCACTTCTCGGGAAACGCGAAGCCGCGAGTATGACCAAGGCGCTGCGCCAACGCTCACACTTTCGGCCACAACACCCACAAGCGCAGCGGCTGCTTCATGCGCCCGGCCTGCGCTTCGGCCTCGTCGCCCCAGCCCCAGAAGTAGTCGGCGCGCACCGCACCGACGATGGCGCTGCCGGTGTCTTGGGCGATGACGGCGCGGCGCAGCGGGGTGCTGGTGAGCGGCTCGGTCGTGTCAAGCCAGACCGGTGTGCCGTAGGGAATGCTTTGCGGATCGACGGCGATCGAGCGGCCGGGCGTGAGCGGCACCGCCTGCGCGCCCTTCGGCCCGAGCTGCGGATCGGGCAGCGGTTCCTCGCGGAAGAACACATAGCGCGGGTTGCTCCACAACATCTCGTTGATGCGCGCCGGGTTGGCGCGCGCCCAGTTCTTGATGCCGGGCCAGGACGCCTGGTCGGGCCGCAGTTCGCCTTGCTCGATCAGCCAACGGCCGACCGATTTGTACGGCAGGTCGTTGTGCCCCGCGTAGGCCACGCGGACCAGCTTGCGGCTGCCGTCGGGCTCGGTGAGGTTCACGCGACCGGAACCCTGGATCTGCAGGATCAGCGCATCGAGCGGGTCGCGCAGGTAGACGAGCGCGCGGCCGCGAAGGCTCACTTGCGCGGCAGGCAGGGTGTCGAGCTGCTGGCGCGTCCAATACGGCTTGCGCGTGGCCAGATCGGCCGGTGCCATGAAGAGCGCCACCTTGAAGCCATCTCGCGGCAGCCGCGAGCCTTCGACCAGCGGCTCGAAGTAGCCGGTGACGAGGCCATCGGCGCTGCCGTCGAGCGACTCGACGCGGTAAGGCTGCAGATGCTGCTGCAGCCACTCGCGCGCTGCTTCGTCGCTGAAGGCGGGCGTGGCAGCGGCGCGGGCCTTGGCGCATACGGCGGCCCAGCCAGCGGCCGGCCGATCACAGCTCCGCAGCAGCGAAGGCCAGAGTTCGGAGGTGCGGTCGATCGGCCGATCGGCACCCCAGCCCGGCAGGTCGCTCCAGCGCGCCGGCACCCACCGTGCCCGTGCCCGCACGATAGGCACGCCAGGCGCGGGTGACGCATCGGCCGCAGCGCCCGGCACGGTAGGCGCACCGTGGCTGTCATCGCCCTCAGCCGGCGGCAGCGGTGTACTGGCACAGGCCGCCAGCAACCCTAGAATCGCCGCCAACGCCGCGCGGAATGCCGGCGCCCTTGTTGACGCTGACAGCGCCGACCAGTGGCCCCCAAGGCGCGCCCAAAAGTAACCCCGAAGGAACGTGAACATATGTGGTTGCTTTTCCTCGAAGCCTTCGGCGCGATGGTGATCCTGATTTTGATCGTCTGGTGGACGATGTTTTCGGGGCGCAAGAAGGGCGAACGGCATGATGGCAAGTGACTGATTTCAGCTCTTCGGCAGAACCTAAGTCGTTGTCATGAAAGAGGTTTCAGTGTAATCTGGGTTTTTGTAAAAATACACTGAAAACCGTGTTCGCCACCGCCCCGCTCAGCGACGCCCAACTCAGACAGTACATCAACGCCGAGTCGGTTTTTTCGGCGCTGGAAGCGGCACGTCAATCGGCGGCACAGGTGCGCGGCGGCATGCTGTGGCGCACGGTCGATGGCAAGCGATATCTGATCCGCACTTCGGCTTCCGGTGGCCAGACGTCGCTCGGACCGGAGTCGCCGGAAACGGTCGCGATGTACGAGCGGTTCACCGAGAAAAAACAGTCTGCCGAGCAGCGCCAGCGCGCGCTCCGCTTGGCACTCGACGAGCAGCGCCGCCTGAACCGCGCGCTTCGGGTGGGCCGGGTGCCGAAGATCGTGGTCGATACGCTCAACGCCATCGCCGCCCACGCGTTGGCGAAGAATTTCGTCACCGTCGGCACCCATGCTTTGTATGCCTACGAAGCGGCGGCCGGCCTGCGGCTGGACGAAGGCACGCTCGCCACGCGCGACATCGATCTGTTCTTCGACGCCACCTCGCACATGCAATTCCTGGGCGCGTTGCGCACGCAGAAGACCACGCTGCTCGGCATACTGCGCAAGGCCGACAAGTCGTTCCAGGTGCGGCAGGATCAGAAGCAGACGGCAGTGAACGACCAGGGTTTCGAGATCGATTTCATCCGACGCGAGCACAAGGGCCGCGACCCTCATCCGCTCGCGTTGAGTGAGCACCCCGACGAAGACTCGCTCTGGGCCGTTCAGGTATCGAGCGGGGACCAGATGGATTCCAGCGGACGCTTCCGGCAGATGGTGGTCTCCACCACCGGCGAGATGGCGAGCCTGGAAACGCTCTCTCCGACCGCCTTCGTGCGCATCAAGCAAGCGCTGGCCGCGAGCCCCACGCGCGACCGCCTCAAAGCGCCGAAAGACGCGCGCCAGGCTCAGGTGGTGCAGTGGATGCTCGACGAGCGCATGCTGATCCCGCAAGGTGCGGCGTCGTCCTAAGCCGGCTCGGGCACTTCCACCTGCTTTGGCGGAAAAATGAACGACCCCGGCCGATGCCACAGCCTGGCGCGCACCGCCTTGTAGATGCGGCTCCGGTCGGCCAGGCGGATGCCGCGTGAGCGCAGTGCCACGCGGAAGGCCATCAGGAAGCTCACGGTCAGGTTGAGCGCACCGGTCGCGGCGATGCCGGCCATGCACCACCAGAACGGCGCGTGCTTCATCAGGCCGAAGCCTTCCGAACCGACCGCTGCGGCAAGCTGCCCGGTCGAGAGCGTCACGTGGCGCACTTCGATCGGCAGGCCGAAGAACAGTGCCACCGCCGGCACCAGGCCCAGCATCAGCCCGAGCGAAATGTTCGATGCGAAGCCTGAGATGTTGGCGCGCCAATAGACGGCCCAGCGCTGCGCGCGCGCCGAGCCCAGCCGCGCCACGATCCGCGGGTTCCAGGCGATGGCGCTGTCGAGCCGGTGCCAAACGAACCAGTTCTCGACCCAGCCGGCGATCAGCGAGCTGGTGAAGAGCAGCACGCCGGTGAAGGCGGCGAAAAACGCGGTGGGCCCGAGCAGCGTGAGCGAGTCCAGCACGTGCAGCGCATCTTTGTGGCCGACCAGCGGTTTGCCGAAGATGGCCGCGCTGCCGAACTGCACAGCCAGCACGATGGGCGCCACGGCCGCCAGGTTGCCGAAGATGCCAGCGGCCTGCGAGCGGATCAGGTTGGCGATTTCATCGACGAAGCCTTCCACCGCCTCGTCGTTCGACAGGTCGGCGAGCTTGTCGGCCATGGCGGGAGCTGTCATGGCCGGCTGCTTGGTGGCGACGGTGAAATGCAGCAACTGCACCAGCAAGAAGCTGCCGGCGTAGTTGATGCCCGCCCAAAAGCCGCCCCAGAAGGCCGAGAGCCCGAGCGCCAGCACGAAGAACTTGAGCAGCGTCGTGCCCGCCAGCACCGTGCCGCCGCCGACGGCCGCGCGCAGCATGGCCAGGTATTCGGCGCGGTTGCGGGTGATGTAGTGCTCGCCGGTTTCGGCACTGCGCTCGGCCACCTTGCGCGCCAGCAGCGAGTAGTGGCGAGAAAAGAGCGCGCGGATGCTGCGCCGTTCGTCGGCGGTACGCACCAGCCCTGCGATCAGCGTGACCAGATCGCGCGCCGGCTTCGGGCTGATGACGCAGGTGAGCAGGGCATCGATGCGGTGCGTGCGCTCCAGCAACTGATCGACCTCGAACACCACATCCACCGACACGCCGTGCGCCTCGAGGTGCTCGTGCACGCTGTCGGCGCAGCGCCGGCACACATCGAGCAGCGCGCGCAGGTATTGCGCTTCGCGCAGAAGTTCGGGGTTGTCGCTGGCGGGGTCGGCGGCTTCGGCATGTTCGCGCACCAGCTCGCCCACGCGCGCCAGTTGGCGGAACGGCGAATCCACTAGCAGCTCCGGGCTCATGCGCTGGCGGATGGCGGGCGAGAAACCGGCGGCGCGCACTGCGCTCGTCAGGAACATGATGCCGTCGAGAAATGGCAGCCGCCAGTCGCGCACTTCTGGCGCGGGCGGGATCACGTAGCGGCGCAGGCGGTCGAGCGTGGTGTCGTCGATGGCGAGCAGCCAGTCCACGTCGTTCGGCTTGGGGAAGAGCAGCGCGAAGAGTTCGCCCAGGTCTGTCGTGGCCGGCGTGAGCGGCAGGATGCGCGCGCGCAGGCGCCGGCCGAACTCGCCCCACAGATCCATGCGCGGCGCAAAGCCGAAATCGGCCAGCAGCGCGGCGCTGTCCACCTCGCGCCAAAAGCGGTGCAGCGATTCGGCCACGCGAACCTGGTGCTCGGGGTTGCGGTCGAGCACGCCCAGCAGATGCCGCAGGCGCAGGACAGGGCGCGGGGTGTTGGTGGTGCTTCTGGCCTCACCGGCGGCGGCGTCCTTCACCTCCTGCACCGGCGCGTGGCGCAGCCATTCCAGCAGGCGGATCAGCCACAGGTGGCGTTCGGGGAGCGATGCCTTCGGGTCGGCCGCGTTGAGCAGCGCGGTCAGGTCCCAGGCGGATGCACGCAGGGTCGCCATCCGCCCTGTCAGTGCAGGGCCGAGGCGAGCGTCAGGCCGAATTCGGCGATCGGCGCGTCGAACGGTTGCGCGTCTTCCGTCATGCAGAAGAAGGTGCCGCGCATGGTGCCGTGCGGCGTGGCCAGGCGTGTCCAGCTCGTGTATTCGAAGCTCTCACCGGGCTTGAGCAAGGGCTGGTGGCCGACCACCGCCAGGCCGCGCACTTCCTCGGTGTGGCCGTTGGCATCACTGACGATCCAGTGCCGCGCGATGAGCTGTGCCGTCACGTCGCCGGTGTTGGCGATGGTGACGGTGTAGGCGAACGCATGCTGGCCCGTGGCGGCGTCGGATTGCTCCGGCAAGTGGCGCACCGTGACCGTGCTGGTGAATTCGGGTTTGGGCATGCGGGCATTCTAGGCAGCGACCTAAAATCCCGAAGAACTTCACGAAATCGGCCACTTGCGATGCTCCGGGATCAGCCCGAATCGCTCCCCGACCCCCGAATGCGCACCTACCGAATCGCCCCCAGCATCCTGTCGGCCGACTTCGCCCGCCTCGGCGACGAGGTGCGCGCCGTCATCGAGGCCGGGGCCGACTGGATTCACTTCGACGTGATGGACAACCATTACGTGCCCAACCTCAGCTTCGGCCCCATGGTGTGCGAGGCGCTGCGCAAGCATGCGGTGCGGCCCGATGGCACGAAAGTGCCGATCGATGTGCACCTGATGGTCACGCCGGTCGATGCGCTCGCACAGGCATTTGCCAAGGCCGGCGCCGACCGCATCAGCTTTCACCCCGATGCCAGCGTGCACGTCGACCGCACCATCCAGCTCATCCACGCCGAAGGGCTGCAGGCCGGGCTGGTGTTCAACCCGGCGTACCCGCTCGATGTGCTGGAGTGGACGATCGATGCGATCGACCTCGTGCTGATCATGAGCGTCAACCCCGGCTTCGGCGGCCAGAGCTTCATCCCCGGCGCGCTCAAGAAGATCGAGCAGGTGCGCAAGCTGATCGACGCGAGCGGGCGAGACATCCGCCTCGAAGTCGATGGCGGCATCAAGACCGACAACATCCGCGCCGTGGCCGACGCCGGCGCAGACACCTTCGTGGCCGGCAGCGCGGTCTTCGGCCAACCCGATTACAAGTCGGTGATCGATGCGATGCGGGCGAGGCTCGCGGCGTGATGCGGCTGTGCCGCGCCGCCGCCGCTTGAAGCCCGTGCGTCGGCGCCAGCAACAAAGCTGAGTCACACTGCGCGCATGTCATCCGGCCATTCACATTCCTCACACACCGCGCACCGCGCTGAGACCAGCCACGGCCACGATGACCACGACCACAGCGGCCACGATCATGGCTCGTCGCATGGTCACTCCCACGCCGGCCACGGCCACCACCACGCGCCGGCCAACTTCGACCGCGCCTTCGCCATCGGCATCTCGGTCAACATCGCCTTCGTGGCGATCGAGGCGTTCTACGGCTGGCGGGTGAACTCGCTGGCGCTGCTGGCCGACGCGGGGCACAACCTGGGCGACGTGGCCGGGCTGGTGCTGGCCTGGGCCGGGTCGCTGGCAGGCAAGAAAACGCCCGACGAGCGCCACACCTACGGCTGGAAGCGCGCTTCGATCCTGGCGGCCTTCACCAACGCCGTGCTGCTGCTGGTCGCGATGGGCTCGCTCGCCTGGGAGGCCGTGGGCCGGCTGCACACGCCCGAACCCACGCAAGGTTTCACGGTGATGGTGGTGGCGGGCATCGGCATCGTCGTCAACCTCGGCACGGCGCTGCTCTTCATGCGCGGCGGTGACGACGACATCAACATCCGCGGCGCCTACCTGCACATGGCGGGCGATGCGCTGGTGTCGGCCGGCGTCGTCGTCGTCGGCGGGCTGGCGCTGTGGACGGGCTGGACCTGGCTCGATCCTGTCGCGAGCCTCTTGATCGCGGTTGTCATCGTGGCCGGCACCTGGAGCCTCTTCCGCCAGTCGCTGCACATGATGTTCGACGGCGTGCCCGACCACATCGACCTCATCGCCGTGCGCAGCCTGCTCGAAGCTCTGCCGGGCGTGCAAGGCGTGCACGACCTGCATGTGTGGGCGACCGGCACCACCGATGTGGCGCTCACGGCGCATCTGGTGATGCCGGCGGGCCGCTGCGACGATGCATTTCTGGAAGCCGCCACGCACGCCTTGCGTGATCGTTTCAAAATAGGCCACGTGACCATCCAGTCGGTGGCCAAGCCGTTCATGGAACTCTGCGGCGGCGCAGGCAAGAGCGAATTCGCACCGCCGGCGCCACCCGTCCCGCCGACGCCGACGCCGACGCCGCATCTGCACCACGGCCACAGCCATTGACGCTGGCCTCTGACGCCAGCCGAACATCGAGACCCGCCGGATGAAGTTTCAGGATTACTACCAGACCCTGGGTGTGGCGCGCGACGCGACGCAGGACGACATCAAGAAGTCGTACCGCAAGCTCGCCCGCAAGTACCACCCCGATGTGAGCAAGCTGCCGGACGCCGAGGCGAAGTTCAAGGAATTGAACGAGGCGAACGCAGTGCTGAGCGACCCCGAAAAACGCACCGCCTACGACCAGATGGGCAGCAACTACAAGGCCGGCCAGGAGTTCCAGCAACCGCCGCCGGGCTGGGACGCGGGCTACGAGTTCAGCGGTCGCGGCGCGCAGGGTGGTGGCTCGCCGTTCGGTGGCGGCTTTTCGGGCGGATTCGGTGGCAGCGAAGGCCACGACAACAGCGATTTCTTCGAGGCGCTCTTCGGCCGCGCCTCCCGCGCCGGTGCCGCGCGCCAGCCGCCGCGCGCTACGCAAGGCCAGGATCACCATGCCAAGGTGCTGATCAGCCTGGAGGACTCCTTCCGCGGTGCGCAACGCAGCATCTCGCTGCGCATGCCGGGCACCGATGCCCAAGGCCACCTGACCACGCACGACCGCACGCTGGACGTGAACATTCCCAAAGGCATCCGCGCCGGCCAGCATCTGCGCCTGGCCGGGCAGGGCGGTGCGGGCGCTGGCTCGTCGCCGGCCGGGGACCTTTTTCTGGAGATCGAATTCGAACCGCACCCGATTTTTCGCGTCGATGGACGTGACCTCTACTTCGACCTGCCGCTCGCCCCGTGGGAGGCAGCCCTCGGCGCCACCGTGAGCGCGCCCACCGTCGAAGGCCATGTGCAACTCACCATTCCCGCCGGCTCGGCGGCAGGCCGCAAGTTGCGCTTGAAGGGCAAGGGCTTGCCCGGCCAGGCGAGCCAGCCGGTCGGTGACTTGTATGCAGTGCTGACGATCCAGCTCCCGCCCGCCGACAGCGACGCCGCCAAGGACGCCTACCGCGCCATGGCCGCCGCCTTCGGCACCTTCGCACCTCGCGCGCATCTGGAGGATTGACCCGCCATGAGTGAATCTCACGTCTCGTATCTCGACTGTTCGGTGGTCGAAGACGAAGTGCAGTTCAGCCTCGTCGAGCTGAGCCGGGCCGCCCGCGCGCCCGAAGAACAGATCCACGTCTGGGTCGTCGAAGGCGTGCTCGAACCGCTGGGCGCTGCGCCCGACGAATGGCGCTTCGGCGGCCAGGCCCTGCGCCGCGCGCGCACCGCCGCCAGGCTCACGCGCGACCTCGAACTCAACGCCGCCGGCGTGGCGCTGGCGCTCGATCTGATGGAGCAGATCGGGAGCTTGCAAGCGCGGCTGCGCCAGGTCGGCCGGAGCTATTGAGCGGGTCGGTTCGAACCGGCTTTACTTTCCGTCGAAAACAACAGGACACACCATGAGCGAAGCAGTATTGGAAGGCACCCGTTTCGGCAGCGGGCATTCGGTCAGGCGCGTGGAAGACGCAGCGCTGCTCACCGGGCGCGGGCAGTTCACCGACAACGTGCCGGCCGAGGGCCAGACGCACCTCGCCTTTCTGCGCTCACCGTATGCGCATGCACGCATCATGGCCATCGACACCTCGGCCGCGCTCGAACTGCCCGGCGTGCTGGCCATCTACACCGGCGCCGATCTGGCGCTGGCGG
>JAMFRW010000215.1 GCA_026224975.1 Rhodoferax sp.
AAGCAACGCGTGGCGGTGAGCGTCATCCAACATCGATTCGACGACGCCCGGCCGCGTGAGTTTCAGGACCCGCGCATCGTGGCCATCGTCGCTGCGGTTCCGGCGGCGGCCGATTTCGATCTGTCGTCACTGGCCGTGCCGCGCGTGCCGCTGGCGCTGGTCCTGGCGGAAAAAGACCGCTGGCTCGCACCGCGCTTCCACGGCGGCGCCGTGCGCAACGCGTGCCGGAGCTGTGAGGTGATAGCCGACATGCCGGACGCGGGACATGGCGCCATGTTGTCTCCGCTGCCACCCGGCTTCAGCGGCATCGAAGCCGGGCTGCTGAACGACCCGCCCGGCTTCGACCGCAGCCACATGCCCGAGGTCGACCGCAAGATCGCAGCCTTTTTCGTGCGTCACGTGCCGGCGATCGACGCACCTGCCGCGAAGTCGCTGGCCGACGCCACGAACTGACGCCACTCGGGCAACATCGACGAACCCGGACCGAGCTGGGTTCGGAAGAAACGCGCGACCGCAGAGAACGCTCAGTCGCGATGCCCCGCGATCGCTTCGCCGTCAGCAGGCGGGTGGGCCGGGAAAGGGGCCATCGCCTCGAACACACCGTCACGGCGCACGAGCCAATGGAATAGCGCCGCGGCCAGGTGCAACAGGATCAGCGCGAAGAAGCAGAACGCCAGGAACCGGTGGGCATTCCAGAGCAGGCTGTGCAGCTCGGCGTTGGGCGGCAGGATCGCGGGCAGGTGCATGCCGGCGAAGACCACCGGGTAGTCCGCGGCCGAGAGCATGGCCCAGCCGAGCAGCGGCATCACGATCATCAGCGCATAGAAGGCCACATGCGAGAGCTTGGCCGCGAGCTTCATCGGCTCGGGCATGCCACGCGGCAAGGGCGGCGCGCCATGACGCCACCGGACGATGAGGCGCAGCAGCGCCAGCAGCAGGATCACGATGCCCAACGGCTTGTGGATGGAGACGAGCGTCAGGTACACGGGCTCGAGGGTGGACACCATGCCGACGCCGATGAACAGCATGGCCAGGATGCAGATCGCCATGACCCAATGCAGCGCACGTTGCAGCGGCGTGAATTGCGTTCGAATGTTGTTCAAGGCTTGGCCCCCGAGGTGCCGCGCGGATAGTCTTTTTCCTCTGCTGTGCGGCGGTTGTAGGACACCGAATAGGTCGCCGAACGCGCGGCCGGGAACGGGTCATCGGAAGTGCGCATGCCCGGCGGAAGCACGGTGGGGTCGAAGTTCAGGTCACGGCATGCGCCGTTCGGCTCGGGTTCGATCTTCTGAACGACGAGGGTGCCGACCTCGACCTTGCGGCGGTCGTCGGGCCAGGCCTTGCTGGGGTCGGCGGTCGGGTCCCCGGGGTTGGCAATGATGACGGTCAGGGTCCAGCGCTGAGAGGATTGCGCGACGCGGTCGGTGATGTCCTTGGCGAGGAAGTCGGGCGCGCGCTTCTTCAGTTCTTCCGGCGGTACCGACTGTGCTGCGGCGGCCGGCGCGAAAGACCAGCGCACCCTCTGGTCCTGGCCTTGGGCGTTGGTGAAGACGAAGCTGTTCAGGCTGTTGTAGCGGTTTTCGGCATACGACCCGGTGAACGGTGCGCTGCCAGCCCAGGCACCGAACGCGCCGATCTCGGGGTGCGCGGCCGCGAAGTTCTTCATCGCATCCGGATCGTCCTTGCGGGCGGAGGCCACCAGCAACTCGGCGAAGGCCTGCGGCGTCGCCACCGGGAAGAAAGGCGCATCGATCATCGCGGTGCGCCACTCCTGGCCGTCCGGCGAACGCAGGCGCAGGCTCAGGCCGCGCACCCGCGCGCTGGCGTCTTCGGCTTTTGGGTCGGGAACGGCGAGGTTGAAGCGCCCTGTCACCGGATAGCTGCCGGTCGCCAGCACCTGTGCCTTCGACAAGGCCGCGCCCGCGCCGTTGGCCTCGAAGACGCCGGTGAAGCAGATGCCCTTGGCGTGATTGCGACGGAAGCCGAGTGCCGGTCCACCGGGCGGCGCCAATCGGTTCACCACCGTGGCCGGAGTGACGCGGTCGGGCGTGAACCAGCCGGCGGTGTAGGCGAACGCGCCGGCAACGCCGACGACCACGATGCCGATCAGCGCCAGGCGGCCTGCGGTCGATCCGGTGGCAGGTGATCGGGGATCGGTCATCGCGGCGGTGCCGTATGGCACTTTTTGTTCATGCATCGGAATCTAGCAGTTCGGCACCGAATGCGTCGGTTGCCGCGGCCCACCAGCCTCGAAGCGGTGCGCCTGCGCCCGAAAAGATGCCTACCTGCGAATTGCAAGCCTCGCGCTGTGTAAAGAGAGACGAATACCCTGCCTCAGGGGGGTACAGGGGTCGTAATGCTCCAACAAAATCCAACTTGGCACACATTTCGCAACGAATGCGTCGGCACAGAACATCGTCCGAGTGACGGGCTTCCGGGCTCGCGACGCCCGTTGAAACCAGGTGCGCATCCTCCAAAACTTCGAACCATCAGACCACAGGGATCACATGAACAAATTCTGGACTCGGGCCGTGTCGGGCGCAGCAGCGCTGGTGTGTGCAAGCGCGGCGAACGCCTTCGTCATCGACTTCGAAAACGTCGACTACACCTATGCGCCTTTCGCGCCACTGCTGGCCGATGGTGAAGCCGTGGTGCAAGGCAGCTATTTCGTCAGCACACAGGATCTGAACGGTGGAGGCGGCCTGATCGGACAACTGTCCGTCGGCTCCGACCCCACCTCATGCCTGAACGGCACCTGCCCGAGTGGCAACAGCAGCACCTTCCTGAGCGTCTACAACGACGGCCTCGCACACATCGGCCTGCTCAGCGGCCAGGGCGTGGTCTTCGGAGGCCTCTCCGCTGCGTACATCGCCACGCCCGGCAACCCGGCCGGCAGCACCGTCTACCTCGCCATCGAAGCCGACCGCGCCGATGGCAGCTATGCCGCCTTCTACTACCCGTTGCTCGGCAATGGCTCCTTCCAGACCATTGGCGCGACGGGCGGCTTCTCACTCGGCGGCCAAAGCACCGGCACGCTGACAAGCGGCAACGTCACCGACATCTTCGTCTACTCGTACTTCTGCAACGGCGCCACCGGCAGCTGCGGCGCCTTCAAGACCGACCTGGGCCAGTTCGCCCTCGACAACATCTCCCTCACCGCGGCCGTGCCCGAGCCTTCCGAGTGGATGCTGATGCTCGCCGGCCTGGGCGCTGTCGGTGCGGTGGCGCGCCGTCGCCGTTCGGTCTGAGCAGCTTTCGAAGTAACGACCAAGAACGAAGAAACAACCACGCCATGATGAAACTCAACGCCATCACGATCGCTACACTGGCCCTGCTGTCGAGCCTCGGGGCTCAAGCGCAAAGCGGCACCAAGGTCTATGTCGTCCAGCTCAAGGAAGAGCCCGCCGCCACCTACCAGGGCACTACCGCCGGTTACGCCGCCACCCAGGCCGCGGCCGGCACATCGTTCCGTTCGCGCACGCCGGCCGCATTGGCCTACAGCAGCTACCTGCGGAGCAAGCAACTCTCCGTGCTGGCCACCGTCAGCACCGGGCCGGCGATCTCGCAGTTCGACACCGTCATCAACGGCTTCACCGCCAGCCTCACCCCGGCGCAGGCGGCCGCGCTCGCGATGAACGCCAACGTCGCTGCCGTGGCCGAGGACCAGTTGGTTCGCCCGGTCACGATCTCGACGCCGGTCTTCCTCGGCCTCACGGCACCCGGCGGCATCTGGTCGCAGGCCGATGCCAACGGCGTGACCATCAAGGGCGAGGGCATGGTGCTCGGCAATGTGGATCTCGGCATCTGGCCCGAGAGCCCTTCTTATGCCGACCATGTTGACGGCAACGGCGCACCGACCTTCAACGGTGGCACCCTGGCCTACGGCGCGCCGCCATCGACCTTCACCGGCAGCTGCGTGGCGGGCGACGCCAACGGCGCCTTCTCGCCAGCGATGTGCAACAACAAGCTGATCGGCGCCAAGTACTACAGCGCCAACCTGCTGGCCGGTCGCACCATGCACTGGACCGGCTTCAATTCGCCCCGCGATGACCTGAGCGGCCCCACCGGCCACGGGGGCCACGGCGACCACACGGCCTCCACGGCCGCCGGCAACAGCCTGGTTCCCGCGGTGATCAACGGCGTGAACTTCGGGCTGGCCTCCGGCATGGCGCCGCGTGCCCGCATCGCCTCGTACAAGGTCTGCTTCACCTTTGTCAACGCCGCCGCCACCGACGGCACCGGCAGCCAGAACTCCTGCTCCCAGGCCGACTCGATGAAGGCCATCGACGAAGCGGTGAAGGATGGCGTCAACGCCATCAACTTCTCCATCAGCGGCGCGACCAACACCACCAACGACATCGTGGAGCAGGCCTTCTACCGTGCCACCGTGGCCGGCGTGTTCGTCGCGGCCGCGGCCGGCAACGACGGTCCGACCAACACGGTGAACCACCCCAGCCCGTGGCTGACCACCGTGGCCGCCGCCACCCACGA
>JAMFRW010000025.1 GCA_026224975.1 Rhodoferax sp.
CGCAACCGCCGGCGTGGTCCTACAAAGATTCGGCCCGTCCGCGGCCGCCTTGATTTGCGCGGGAACGACAGACGGCTGCGCGTCGTTCCTGGCGACCGGCTCGATGGCAATACCGCGCAAACGCCCGGAATGGACCGCAAGGCGGCGATCAACTTCGCGCGCGTCGGCGCCCAGAAGCTCTGGGCCGGCACGGTGCACATCCACCCCGACGCCAAGACCGGCGCGCACCACCACGGGCCATTGGAGAGCGTGATCTACGTCGTCAAGGGCAACGCCCGCATGCGCTGGGGCAACGCGCTCGAATTCACCGCCGAAGCCGGCCCGGGCGACTTCATCTACGTGCCGCCCTTCGTGCCGCACCAGGAGATCAACGCCAGCCCGACCGAAACGCTGGAATGCGTGCTGGTGCGCAGCGACGGCCAGGCCGTGGCCGTCAACCTCGACATCGAGCCGGTCGAAAAACCCGAAGCCGTGCGCTGGATCGACCCCACGCATCCGGAAGGTTGAGCATGACTGGTTTGCGCCTGTCGGTGCTCGATCAATCGGTGTCGCTCGCCGGCAGCAGCGAAGACGCCGCCATCCGCGACACGCTGGACCTGGCCCAGCACTGCGAGCGGCTCGGCTATGCGCGCTTCTGGGTGAGCGAACACCACAGCCTGCCGACGATCGTTGGCAGCGCGCCCGAGATCCTCATGGCGGCCGTTGCCGCACGCACCACACGCATCCGCATCGGCAGCGCCGGCGTGATGCTGCCGCACTACAGCGCGCTCAAGGTCGCCGAACAGTTCCGCGTGCTCGAAGCGCTGGCGCCGGGCCGCATCGATCTGGGCGTGGGCCGCGCGCCGGGCGGCGACATGCGAACCGCCCGCGCGCTCAACCCGAATGCGCACGCCGCAGCCGATGCCTTTCCAGAGCAGGTGAACGACCTGCAGGCGTGGACTTCGCTGCCCTCGCACCACGGCATCAGTGCGCACCCGCTGGGGCCGCATGCGCCGGAGCTGTGGATCCTCGGCAGCTCCAACTACGGCGCGCAGCTCGCCGCGCACTTCGGCCTGCCGTATGCGTTCGCGTATTTCTTTGTCGATGGGCAAGGCGCCAAGCAGGCCGTCGACCTCTACAAGCGCATGTACAAGCCGAGCGAGCGCCATCCGGAACCGCAGGCGACGATCTGCATCTGGGCGCTGGCCGCCGACACACACGACGAAGCCTGCCACCACGCGCTGGGCCGCGAGCGCTGGCGTGTGGACCGCGCCAAGGGCGTGCTCGGCCCGCTGCAGTCGCCCGACGTGATTGCGGCGCGCGGCTTCACCGCCGACGAATGGCCGACGGTCGAGGCGATGCGGCAAAAGGCCTTCGTGGGATCGGCGGCAGAAGTGGCCGATCAGTTGCGTGCCGTGGCCGCCGAGTTCGGCATCGACGAGCTGGTGATCAACACCTGGGCGCACGACCCCGCCGTGCGGCGGCATTCGTATGCATTGCTGGCACGTGAGTTCGGGTTGGCCGAGGCGGCCTCATGAGCATCGAACTGATCGACTTCGAACTGCGCGGCGAGTACATCACGCTCGATGCGCTGCTCAAGGCCACGGGCCTGGCGCAAAGCGGTGGCGCGGCCAAGCAGATGGTGGGCGCGGGCCTGGTGCAGGTCAACGGGCAGCAGGAGCTGCGCAAGACCTGCAAGATCCGCGACGGACAGGTCGTCGCGGTGCAGGGCGCGCGCGTCAGGGTGACGGCGGCGCCCGGCGGGAAATAGCTGCTACAAGATCAGAACTTGTAGTTCACGCCGACCGAGTAGAGGTCGGTGTCGGGCTTGCTGCCCAGCGCGTCGAAGCGATAACGCTCCCATTCGGTCCGCACCGAAATGTTCTTCGCGATGTCGTACTGAACGCCCAGGCCGACCTTGTAGCTCGTGCCGCGGTCGTTGCCGATGCCATCGGCCTTGAGCTTGCCGTTGAACACACCCACGCGGCCGAGCGCCGAGAAGTTGTAGCCCAGCGGCAGGGTGCCGACGGCATCGAGGAAGTAGCCGTCGGCCTTCACGTCGCCGGCCGATGACCTGAACTTGCCAAGGTTCGCGTAGCCGGCTTCGAGCGCGATGTTGGGGTTGAACGAGTAGCCGCCGTAGAGCTTCAAGCCGGTGTCGGCATGGTCGCTGAGCGAGTAGCCGGCGATGTCACCGTCCTTGTAGTGAGACCCGCCGACGCTGCCACCGACATACAAACCTTCGGCCTGGGCCGAAACGGCCACCAGAGCCGCTGCGGCGATCAGGGAATTGGCGATGAGTTTCATGAATGTTCCTTCTGGTTATGGGAGTACTGCTTTCTTGCGTACGTCTATCGCGTTGCGTCGGCAACCATCGACCACCGACACCTCTACGGTGACCGCCCCCGGTGAAGGAAGTTCGCGCAAGAGGTGAAGTTGCGTTCGCGGGGGTAACGGTGGGTGAAAGGCGTTGCGGGCGGGGGTGCTGTGGGGAACTCCCGGCGTGATCGAGTGTCCGAAGCGCCGTGCGATGAAGTCGCGGCGAGCCCGCGGCGTGGGCGCTGCGTTGTGATCAAATCTCAGCCCGCCTTCGCGACGCATGGCGCCGTGAACGTGATTCCCGCAGCTTCGCCACGCACCCCAATGCCGCCCTTTCATTACGCCTTTCTCGTCCACGACCTGGACGCCGCGCGCGCCTTCTACGCCGAGCTGATCGGCTGCACCGAAGGGCGGAGTGCGCCAACCTGGGTCGACTTCGACTTTTTCGGCCACCAGCTTTCGGCGCATCTGGGCGACGCCACGCTGAACCCGAAGAACCTCGGCCTCGTCGATGGCCAGCAAGTGCCGATGCCGCATTTCGGCGCAGTGATCGACTGGGCGCAGTTCGAGGCGCTCGCGCAGCGCTTGGCGGACGCCGGCCAACAGTTCGTTCTGGCGCCGCAAACGCGCTATTCCGGCCTGCCCGCCGAGCAGCTCACGATGTTCCTGCTCGACCCTTCCGGCAACGCGCTCGAGTTCAAGGCGTTCCGCGATCCGGCCCAGGTGTTCGCTGCCTGAACCCAGACTTTCTTTCTTCGGCCCACCATGACCAGCCTGCTCGCCCCGCCCATCACCACCCCGTCACAACTCACCGCCGCCCTGCGTGGCCGGGGCCACGCCGTGCTCACGTCCGGCGGTGCCTGCGAGTTGATCCCGGCCGCGCTGGCCGAGCTGACAGCGCTGGCGCCGTCGTGGACCGACCTGCCGCCCGATGCCTACCTCAAGGACGGCGGCCGCTACCGGCGCCGGCGCCATGCGTGTTTTGTCGTCGATGGCAGCCGGGTCACCATCACGCCGCACCGCGCGCACTGGCAGCCGCTCGAATACAACGCGCTGCACGGCGGGCTGGAGCGCTGGTTCGAGCCCATCACCGCGGCCGTGCTGGCGCAGCCGGTCTGGTCGCGCATGCTCGTGGCGCTGAGCGAGCAGTGCTCGGCAGTGAAGGGCGCGCAGCCCTGGTACGTGGAAGCACACCAGTTCCGCATCGACACCACCGATGGCATCGGCCGGCCCACACCGGAAGGCGCGCACCGCGACGGCGTCGATTTCGTGGCCGTGGTGCTGGTGTCGCGCAGTGGCGTCAAGGGCGGCGAAACGCGCGTATTCGAGGCGGCGGGCCCGAACGGCTTGCGCTTCACCATGGTCGAGCCCTGGACCACGCTGTTGCTCGACGACAGCCGCGTGATCCACGAGAGCACGCCGATCCAGCCGCTGGAGGCGGGTGGCCATCGGGATACGCTGGTCCTGACCTTCCGTGCGGGTGGTTTCCAGGGGCCGGGGGCGGTTTAGCAGCGGCGTTTTGTCGCGCCGGACTGCAGCTCAGGCGGCATTCGACGCGCTTCGTCGCAAGCCGCTCGCGGGGCGCGGCATCGCTGCCGATACTGGCGTCATCGACATCGCAAACACGCGGTCTCGATGCACCAGGAGCCCACCATGAACGCAGCCACCCGCAGCCTGACCCACCTGACCATGATCGTCGCGACAGCCGCCGCCGCCTTCATCGCCCAGCCGTCGCATGCGGTTGGGGCCGACGCCCAAGTCGTGCAGTTGGAGCGCATGGTGATCACCGGGAAGCGCCTGCCTGCCGTGACCACGGTTGCCGTTGTTCAGTTGCCGCGGGTCGTGATCACCGGCAAGCGGATGGCCGCCGAACCGGTCGTCGTGGCGCAATTGCCGCGTGTGGTGATCACGGGCAAGCGGCTACCGGCCGAAGCCACGCTGGTCGCCGAGAAGAGTCAGACTGGCGCGCGAGTTTTCTGATCCTCAAATGTCGCGCACATCCGCGACCGCGGTGCTGCCGAAATCGGCGCGTCGCAAAAACGCCAGCACCTTGGCCGCCGCTTCGCTCGCCGACGTGAGCTGGCCCTTGTCCTTCAAGCCGACGAAGTTGGCGCGGTCGGGAAAGCCGGCCGGGTCAGCGGCGCGCAGGTGGACTTGCATGTCGGTGTCGATCACGCCAGGCGCGAGCGAGACGATCTTCGCGCCGTTGGTTTTTTGGGCCTCGTCGAGCGCCACGCAGCGCGAGAAGTGATCCATGCCGGCCTTGGCGGCGCAATACGGCGCCTGCGCCGCCATCGCGCGCCGGCCCAGCCCCGACGAGATGTTGAGCACGCTCCGCTGGCCGGCCCAGTCTTTCGTGGCCCGCAGGAAGGCGGCCGTGAGCAGCAACGGCGCTTCCAGGCCGACGCGGACGGCAGAGGCCAGTTCGGCGTCGTTGCAGTCTTCCAGCGGGCCGATGTGCGTGAGCGCCGCTGCGTTGTTGATCAAGGTGGCCGAGGCGAAGCGAGACGTGTCCATCCCGCCCAGCCACTCCTGCACCCGCGCCGATACCACGCCGCCCTGCGCCAGGTCCAGCGGCCACTGGTCGCAGCGCATGTCGCCCGACTTGGCCTTGGCGGCCAGCGCTTCGTTGACGTGGCGCGAGATGCAAAGCAGCACGTTGTCGGCCCCCAGCAGTTGCTCGGCCATGGCTGCGCCCATGCCGCGCGATGCGCCGGTGAGGATGTAAAGGTGTTTGCTCATGAAGGTCGTGTCCATGTCGGTGACGGGACGAACATCATGGCACCGCGAGGCCCTGCGCGACCCCCTCCAAAACGGAACAAGGGGCCGAAGCCCCTTGTGGTGTGCGAGCCGCCGAGCGGCGCTCAAATCTTGTCAGCGACCACGCATCAGGCGGCCTGCGTCTGCTGAATCCCGGCGATCGCCCATTCGCGGCTGCCATCGGCCGGCTTGACCAGATGCCAGACCTCGTCGAACGGGGCGGCCACGCCATCTTTCTCTTCGCGGATCAGGCCGTGGAAGCGCACGCTGACCACCTGGCGCTCGGCTTCGGCGACGAAGTCCAGCACCTCGGCGTCGATCTTGACCACGTCGGTCTGCTGCGTGCCGGCGGGGCGGTCTTGCAACTCCAGCCGCACGCTGGCGAACATCTCCGGCGTGGTGAAGGTGCGCAGGTCGTTCAGGTCACCGGTGTCGTTGGCCGCTTGCAGGCGGATGAAGATCATCTTGGCGATACGCTCGAAGCCCGCGCTGTCGAAGCCGGCCGGCAGGTTGTTGCTAACCGGTGCCACATACGCCGCCACAGGCGCAACCGAGGCCGCCGCGGCAGGGGCGCCCCAGCCGGAGCCAGTACCTGCAGAACCGGTCACCCCATTGCCAGGCGGCAGGCTATTGTTCGAGAACGGCACGTTGCCGGCGCCTGCGAACTGCATGCCTTGTGGTGCGTTGGCCGCCTTGCCACGCCCAAAACGCGCCATCAAGAAGCGGATGGCGAAGACCGCCACGACGGCCAGCAAGGCCATCATGATGAAGTTGCCGAAAGCCTCACCCATGCCGAGGTGGCTCATCAGCGCGGCGATGCCCAGGCCTGCGGCCAAGCCGGCGATCGGGCCCATCCACGAGCGCTTGGGCGCCGCAGCAGGGCCTGCGGCGGCGGTCGGAGGCACGGCGGTGGGGGCGGCCTGCTGGGCGGGTGCGGCAGTCGGTGCCTTCGCCGGCATGCTGCGCTGCATGCCCGACGAACCGCCACCACCGATGCGCTTGGCTTCGACGGCCGTGGGCGCAAAGCCGATGGAGACGACGGCCAGTGCGAGGGCCAGGATCATTGATTTCATATTCTGTCTCCTTTGCAAAACTTAACAATCCGGATGGATGCGGGCCGGATGATACGAGGGGCTAAAAGACCCTCATTTGGAATGTGCCGATCTGTTTTCCAACTCGGCGCTCCACCAGACTTCGATGTGCGGCCACGTTGCGAAAACGCAAGCTGTTGGCCGTTCGCGATCAGATGACGATTGACCGCCGTTGGTTCCGCGCGCAGACTCGCGCCCGGTGAATCCCCTCACCCGTCCGGCTGGATGGCCGGACCCGCTTGCGAAGGAGAGTGACATGACGAAGAACCAAACCATTCCCTCTGTGGCCCTTGTCGCCACCTCGTCGGCCGCCGCCTGAGCAGCGCTGCTTGCACCTCGTCTGAGCTTCTTCTCCATCGGCATGCGGTCGTCTTGACCGCGTGCAGCGATCCGAGGTTCTGAGCCTTTTCTGCCATTGCAAACGCATTCGAACAGCGCGCGCGGCTGACGTTTCCACATTCCCTTGCCCTGCATGCCACACGCATGCACGGTGAACTGGCGCGTGCTCTCATCGAGCGCGCGCCGTGAGAAACAAAGGTTCCAGCTCACCATGATGCAGATCGATTTCGAGCGCTTGCGTTCGATGGGCCTCACGCCCGCTTTTTCCCAACACGCCTTCCAGTTCGCCGCCGAATTGCCCGCTACCACAGGCACTGAACTCCACTTGATGCGCCTGACCGAAGTGCACCGCGAAACCGTGCGTCTGCACGATGGCGAACATGAGATCAGCGCGCGCGTGCTCGCCCGCCTGAGTCGCACGCTTGCCGAGCAAGAGAGCGGCCTGGCCGTCGGCGACTGGGTGCTCGCCGCCACCGATGCCCACGCGCAAACCTGGTTGCACGAGCGCGTGCCACCGCTCACCAGCATCGTCCGGCGCGATGCCGATGGCCGGCGCCACCCGGTCGTCGCCAACGTCGACACCGCGCTTCTCGTGATGGGGCTGGACGACGACTTCAACCCGCGCCGCCTGGAGCGCTACCTGGCGCTGGTGCATGCGAGCGGTGTGCTGCCGGTCATCGTGCTCACCAAGGCCGATGTGCTGGGTTCGGAGCCCGGTTCGCTCGAAGCCCGCGTGGCGCAACTGCTGTGCCGCGTGCCGGCGACGGTCGATGTGCTGGCTGTCGACGGCACCGACCCGGCGACCGCCGAACGCCTGGCGCCATACCTCGGTGCGGGGCAGACGCTCGTCGTGCTCGGTTCCTCGGGCGCTGGCAAGTCGACGCTGACGAACGCGCTGCTCGGCGCGGCCGTGCAAGACACCGGTGCCGTGCGCTTCCACGACAGCCGCGGCAAGCACACGACGACCTCGCGCTCGCTGCATGCGCTGCCCGGCGGTGCCTGCATCATCGACACGCCGGGGCTGCGCGCGCTGCGCCCCGATGTCGACGAAGCCACGCTGACCGCGAGCTTCGAAGACGTTCAATCGCTCGCGCCGCAGTGCCGCTTTCGCGATTGCACCCACCACGACGAGCCCGGCTGCGCGGTGCGCGAGGGCGTGCATGCCGACAGGCTGCGCAACTACCACAAGCTCCTGCGCGAATCGCGTCGCGACACCCTCTCGATCTTCGAGCGGCACCAGCAGTTGGCGACGTGGAAAGCGCGCGGCCGCGAGGCGGCGGTGCGGATCAAGATGAAGCGGGGCGAGGAGGCGTGAGCGGGCTCGGACTGAGCTGGATCAGCACCCTCCGTTCGCACTGAGCCTGTCGAAGTGCCAGGGTCAGGCGCCTCAGAACGGCGGCGCGCTTTCGACCGTGATCGGCTCGCCGCTCAGCGGGTGCGCAAAGCGCAGGAAGGCCGCGTGCAACAGCAGCCGATCGCTCTGCGCGTGCACCTCGGCCGGCGCATAGAGCGCATCGCCGACGATCGCATGGCCGAGCGCCAGCAGGTGCACGCGCAACTGGTGTGCGCGGCCGGTGACGGGTTGCAGTTCGACGCGAGTCGTGTCTGCCGCCGCATCGTGCGAGAGCACCCGGTAGCGCGTGAGCGAGGGCTTGCCATGCTCGGCATCGACCTTCTGCATCGGCCGGCTCGGCCAATCGGCCATCAGCGGCAGGGCTATCTCACCGCTGGCCGCTTCGATGTGGCCGTGCACGACGGCGACGTAGCGCTTCTCGACCTCGCGCTCGGCGAAGGCGCGGCTCAGTTGCCGTTGCGCTGCCACGCCGCGCGCGAAAAGCATTAGCCCGGAGGTCGCCATGTCGAGCCTGTGCACCACCAGCGCATCGGCGAAGCGCGCCTGCACCCGCGCCGACAAACAGTCCGGCTCGCTGCGGCCCGGCACCGAGAGCAGCCCGCTGGCCTTGACGCAGACGATGCAGGCCTCGTCTACATGTGCGATCTCGAGCATCGCTGCGAGCGAACTAGTGCCCGCCAGTGAGGCGGTCGCGGTTGGCCAGCGTGGGGAAGAGCTTCATCCACAGCGCGGCCACCAGCAGCGTGCCCAAGCCGCCCAGCAGCACCGAGCCGACCGGCCCGAGCAGCGCAGCCGTCACGCCCGATTCGAATTCGCCGAGCTGGTTGGAGGCGCCGATGAACACCGAGTTGACGGCGCTCACGCGGCCACGCATTTCGTCGGGCGTGTCGAGCTGCACCAGCGATTGGCGGATGACGACGCTGATCATGTCGGCCGCGCCGGCCACGACCAGCATCGCCATCGAGAGCCACAGCGAGCGCGAGAGCCCGAAGCCCAGCGTCGCGATGCCGTAGATGGCGACGGCGCCCAGCAGCACATGCCCCGACCGCCGGGTGATCGGCCAGCGCGTCAGCGCTATGGAGAGCGTCAGTGCTCCCGCAGCAGGCGCGGCGCGCAACAGGCCCAGGCCCCACGGGCCGACGTGCAGGATATCCTTCGCGAAGATCGGCAGCAGGGCGGTGGCACCGCCGAGCAGCACGGCGAACAGATCGAGCGAGATCGCGCCCAGCACCACCGGACGACCGCGCACGAAGCGCACGCCACCGAGCAGCGTTTCCCAGCTCGCGGTTTGGCCGGTACGCGGCGCGTGGTCGTAGTGCACGCCGGCCATCAAGGCGCCGGCGATGGCGAAGAGCGCGGCGCACAAGGCGTACACCGCGGTGGCGCCGGCCACGTAGACGAAGCCACCGAGCGCGGGCCCGAGCACGATCGCACCCTGCATGCCGGCCGAGCTGAAAGCGAGTGCGCGCGGCAGCACGACGGCCGGCACGAGCACGGGCGTGAGCGCCTGCTGGGCCGGCATCTGGAACGCCTTGACGGTGCCGAGCGCAACCGAGAGGATCAGCAGCAACTCGCGGCTCGCCCAGCCGTGGAACGCGCCGAAAGCCAGCACCGCGGCGATGACCGCCTGCGCCACCATGCACAGCGAGAGGATGCGCGCGCGGTGGAACTTGTCCACCACGTGGCCGGCGACCAGCACCAGCAGCAGGGCGGGCAGGAACTGCAAGAGGCCCACCATGCCCAAGTCCCACGCGCTGCCGGTCAGGTCATACATCTGCCAGCCGACGGCCACCATCAGCATCTGGTTGCCGGTGGTGCCCGCGAGGCGCGAGAACCAGAGGCGCATGAACGCCTTGAAACTGAACAGCGAGGCGGTAGATAAATCTTCTTCGGCGCCGGTCTGCGCGGACGTGGGAATACTGCTCATCCAGAAATCATCGTCTTCCGGCGCGTGGGTTGTGACTGGCCATGGCGCTCAGGCGCTGCCCAGCATCTGCGCCGACGAGAGCATGGTCACGCCGTGCTGGCCGGCGAGCATCGCGTTCAACATGGCCTGCGCCACGTCGTCGGCCTCGATCGGCCGCACGCTCTTCGGCACCATCCACATCAGCGGGCCGAGCATTCTGGTGGCGATGACCTCGCCGCTGCGCACCGGCTGGCCGAGCGCGGCGCGGTCGCCGATCAGGAGCGATGGCTGCGCGAAGACGACGGCCTCGTAGCCGAGTGCCGACACGGTGGCCTGCATCTCGCCCTTGACGCGGCTGTAGAAGACCATCGAGCGGGTATCGGCACCGAGCGCGGAGACGACTGCGATGCGCGTGGCGCCTGCTGCCCGCGCGGCGCGTGCCGTGGCGACGACAAAGTCGAAATCGACCTGGCGAAACGCCGCTTCGGAACCGGCGACCTTGATGGTGGTGCCGAGCGCGATGTAAACATCGTCCACCGCCGGCAGCGGCTCGGGCAGGTTCGCGAAATCGACGACTAGGCAAATCGTCTTGGCCGTGCCTTCGATGCTGGGCGCGGCGCGCCGCAGCAGCACATGCACTTGGCCGTAGCGGTCGCTGCCCGCGAGCCGCGGCAGCAGGGATCGGCCGATCAGCCCGGTCGCGCCGACGAGCATGGCGCTGCGCTGAGATGACGCGTTCCTGGCCGATCGGGCACGCGCGGGCTTCGGGGTGGGTGCAGGTGTGACCATGACTTCATCGTAACTGCGCCCTGTAAACAGAGTCTGTGGCCTGCGGCAACAGAACAACGCGTACAGGGCGACAGGAAAATTCGATCCGGGCCAAAAAGCAGCCCCGATCGAGTTGGATCAGCGCTTGGGCGGAGGCGCCAGACGAGCCGGCGGGCGGCCACTGCGCTGACCTTCGGGGCGCGGGCCTTGCGGGCGAGCAGGCGCCTGGCCGGCAGCCGAACGTGCCGGCGCGTGCGGAGCAGAGCCACCGCTGCGGCTCGGGGCCGAGCGCGAATCGTTGCCACGGCCACCGCCGCCGCCATAACCACCACCGCCGCCACCGCCGTGGTTGCCACCACGGCCACCGCCACCACCGCCGCCGCCATTGCCACCACCGGCATGGTGCCGATGGCCGCCGCGGCCGGCGCCTTCGCCGATCACCATGCGGCCGAGCACGATGGGCTCGGCTTTTTCGCTCGGGTGCGGTTCGAAGCCGGGCACGATTTCCTTCGGGATCTCGCGCTTGATGAGGCGCTCGATGTCACGCAGAAAGCCGTTTTCGTCGACACAGACCAGCGAGACCGCTTCGCCCTTGGCGCCGGCGCGGCCGGTGCGGCCGATGCGGTGCACATAGTCTTCCGGCACGTTCGGCAGCTCGTAGTTCACCACGTGGGGCAGCATGTCGATGTCGATGCCGCGGGCAGCGATGTCGGTCGCGACCAGCACGGTCAGGTCACCGGTCTTGAACTCGGCCAGCGCCTTGGTGCGTGCGGTCTGGCTCTTGTTGCCGTGGATGGCCATGGCGCTGATGCCGGCCTTGAGCAGGTGCTCGACC
>JAMFRW010000216.1 GCA_026224975.1 Rhodoferax sp.
GCACACGCACCGAATGGTGGCCGACCTGCTCCAGCGCCTGCTCCGAGATGAGCCGCGCGAGTGCCTCGCGCACCGGCGTCGGGCTGATGCCCATCTCGGCCGCCAAGTTGCGCAGCTTGAGCTTCTCGCCGGGCTGGAAGCGGCCGGCCTTGAGGTCGCGGCACAGACGCACGTAGGCCTGCGCGTTCAGGCTTTCGCGAGTCAAGGGGCTCTCCTCGCGGATCGGCGGGCTGTCGTCTTGCATGGCGGTCGCGTGGGTTGACATTTTCAATATGTTATATCGTTTTCCCTACTTTGTCAGGGAAAACGATCGGCTGCGGCTGATTCTGCGCAAGGCCTTAGCGCCCGGTAAAAGCCGGCGCGCGCTTCTCCAGGAAATGCGCCACGCCTTCCTTGAAATCGTCACTGGCGAAGGAGTCGACCATGTCGGCATCGGCGCGAGCCCAGGCTTCGTCCAGGCTCTGGAACAGGCTGTCGTAGACCTGCCGCTTGATCACGCCGATGGAGCGTGGCGAGGCCATGGTCACCATCTCGTTCGCTCGCGCATGCACCGCTGCCAGAAAGCCCGCCGCCGGCAACGCCTTGACGAGGCCGAGCGAAGCGGCTTCCTCCGTCGCCACCGTGCGCGCCGAGAACAGCAAGTCCAATGCGTTCGTCGGACCGATCAGCCGCGGCAGCATCCACGAGATGCCGTGCTCGGCGATCAGCCCGCGCTTGGCAAACGCCGTCGTCATCTTCTGCCCTTCGGCCATGTAGCGGAAATCGCAGAACATCACCATGCACAGGCCAATGCCGGCGATGGGGCCATTGATGGCCGCGAAGATCGGCTTGGGCACGCGCAGCAGGTAGCTGAACTTCCACTGGTAGTTCGATTCGATACCCGCAGCTTTCGCCGTCGGCTTGGCGCTCGTCGCCGCGTCGCGGTCGGGGCCGATGCCCGTGCCTTCCGCGCCGGCCTGCAGGATCGACATGTCGGCGCCGGAGCAAAAGCCCCGGCCGGCACCGGTGACGACGATGGCGCGCACCGCGTCGTCGGCCGAGGCGGCCTCGATCGCCTGGCGGAACTCGGACTCCATCACATGCGTCCAGGCGTTGAGCCTTTCGGGTCGGTTGAGCGTGATGGTCAGCACCTTGTCGGCGATGCTTGTGGTGATCTCTTGGTAAGTCATTTTATTTTCCAGTTCAAGCTTCGCCGCCGATGGTCGCGCCGCCATCGATCACGATGGTGGTGCCGGTGATGAAGCGGCCGGCGTCCGAACCGAGCAGCAGCGCGGCGCCGGCGATGTCTTCCGGCTCGCCGATCATGTTGAGCGGGCTGGACGCGAGCGCGGCCTTGAGCGTGTCTGGGTTGTCCCAAAGCGCCTTGGCGAAGTCGGTGCGCACCAGGCCGGGTGCGATGCAGTTGGCGCGCACGCCCTTCTTGCCCCATTCGAGCGCGAGGTTGCGGGCGAGCTGCATATCGGCCGCCTTCGAGACCGCGTACGCGCCGAGCACGCGCGAACCGGTGAGGCCGGCGATCGAGCTGATGATGACGATGGAGCCGCCGCCCTTGGCCGCCATGCCTGGCGCCACGCGGTTCACCAGCCACATGTTGGAGACGATGTTGACCTGCAGAACCTTGGTGAAGGCGTCGTCCGGAATCTCCGACATCGGCCCGTAGTACGGGTTCACCGCAGCGTTGCACACCAGCACATCGACCTTGCCGTAAGCCGCCTCGGTCTGCTCGACCAGCGCATGGATCTGC
>JAMFRW010000217.1 GCA_026224975.1 Rhodoferax sp.
CCGCCGCCCAGGTAAGCCGCCTTCACCGCAGGATCGTCGCGCAGTTTCGCGGCCGGGCCGTGCACCGAGATCTTGCCGTTCTCCAGTACATAACCGTAGTCGGCCACGGCGAGCGCGGCGGCGGCGAACTGCTCCACCAGCAGCATGGTCACGCCCTCGGACTTCAAGCGTTCGATGATGCGGAAGACCTCGGCGACGAGGATGGGCGCGAGGCCCATCGACGGTTCGTCGAGCAGCACCACTTCGGGGTTCAGCATGACAGCCCGCGCCATCGCGAGCATCTGCTGTTCGCCGCCCGACAGGGTGCCGGCGAGCTGCAGGCGCCGCTCCTTCAGCCGCGGGAAGAGTTCGAGCGCGCGCTCGAGATCGGCCGCCACATCGCCCTTGGGCCGGCTGCCGGTGAGGCGCGGGAAGGCACCGAGGATCAGGTTGTCGGTGACCGTCATGGTCGCGAACACGCGCCGGCCTTCGGGCGAATGCGCGAGGCCGAGCTTGGCAATGTGGTAAGACTCCATGCCCTCGATGCGCTTGCCGTTGAGCGTGATCTCGCCGGCGGTCGGGGCGATCATGCCGCTGACTGCGCGCATGGTCGTCGTCTTGCCGGCGCCGTTGGAGCCGATCAGCGTCACGACCTTGCCCTTGGGCACTTCGATGGAGATGCCGTGCAGCACCTGCACCTTGCCGTAGCCGGCGAACAGATTGGCGATGGTCAACATCTTTGCGTCGGCGGTCACTCTTGCTCCTTCGTGCTGCGCACTGCGAAATTCGCCCTCGGGGCGGCCCGTCGGGCTCATGCTGCGGTACCCCCCAGGTAGGCTTCGATGACCTTCTCGTCGGCCTGCACCGCGGCCGGCACGCCCTCGGCGATCTTCTGCCCGAAGTCGAGCACCGAGACGGTGTCGCACATGCTCATCACCACGTCCATGTGGTGCTCGATCAGGATCACGGTGATGCCGTGGTCGCGGATCTTGCGGATGAAGCTGATCAGCTCCTTGATGTCGGGCGCGGTCAGGCCGGCCGCGGGCTCGTCGAGCAACAGGAGTTGCGGGTCGAGCGCCAGCGCGCGGGCGATCTCCAACAGGCGCTGCTTGCCGTAGGGCAGGTTGCGCGCCTCCTCGAAGGCCAGGTCGGCCAGGCCCACGAACTGCAGCAGGCCCATCGCGCGATCGGTCGCGGCCTTGGCCTCGCGCAGGTAGCGGGGCGTGTGCAGAGACACATCGATCAGGTTGCTCGCAAAGGTGTGGTGCAGGCCGACCTGCACGTTCTGCAGCGCGGTCATCTCGCCGAACAACTGCACGTTCTGGAAGGTGCGTGCGATGCCCGAGAGTGCGATGTCGGAAGAAGTGCGCCCGACAACCGATTTGCCGACGAACGACACGGAGCCGGCCGTCGGCTGGTAGATGCCGGTCAGCACGTTCATCATCGTGCTCTTGCCCGAACCGTTCGGCCCGATCAGGCCGTGGATGGTGCCGCGCTTGATGCTGAGGTCGACGTTGTTCAGCGCCTTCAGGCCGCCGAACTGCATGAGCACGCCACTGGCATTGAGGATCTCGCCGCCGCTGTCGGCCTTGGCGGCAGTCTGGACCGCATCGCCGCCATGCAGTCCGGCGCCGGCGACTTGCGCATCGGGCGTCGGGCGCTTGAGGTTCAGCGCGTTGCGCACGAAGCCGACGATGCCGTCCTGCAGGTAGTAGACGACGAACAGCATGATCACGCCGAAGATCGAGAGCCGCCAGTCGGTCATCGTCTTGAGCCAGAACGACAGCGCCGCGAGCGCGATGCTGCCGACGACGGGGATCGCCATCTGCTGCAAGGTGAGGCGCTTGCGCTGGATGCCGATCACGGCCGTGAGCATCACCAAAATCGCCAGGCCGACCGAGACATAGCGGAACATCTCCACATCGTCGAGCAGCTTGGGCAGCAGCACGATGATGGCCGCGCCCAGCATCGAGCCGATGCGGCTCTTGCGCCCGCCCATGATCACCGCCAGCAGGAAGAGCACCGTCAGCTCGAAGTTGTAGGAGTTCGGCGAGATGTACTGCTCCGAATACGCGTAGAGGCTGCCGGCCAGGCCGGCGAAGCCCGCGCTGATGACGAAGGCGTAGACCTTGTAGCGGTAGACGGAGACGCCCATGCAGTCGGAGGCGACCGGGCTGCCGCGCAGGGCCTCGAAGGCGCGCCCGAGGTGCGACCTGAGCACGCGGTGCACGACGATCAGTGCCAGCACCATCAGCACCGCGACGAGCCAGTAGTAGCCGCGCTCGTCGAGCTGATAGCCGAAGAGCTTGGGCTTCTCCAGCTTGATGCCCATCGGGCCTTCGGTGAGGAAGCTCATCTCGTTGATGAGGATCTGGATGATGGTGCCGAAGGCGAGCGTGACCATGGCCAGGTACGGGCCGGTCACGCGCAGCGCGGGCAGTGCCAGCACGGCGCCGAAGACGGAAGTGATCGCGATGCCG
>JAMFRW010000026.1 GCA_026224975.1 Rhodoferax sp.
ATTTCGGTCGCCAGACCTCGATCATGATTGCGCGCCAGCCTTTGCTGCTGACGGGCAACAACGAGGCCTTCGACATCAAGATCAACGTGCACGGTGGCGGTGAATCCGGCCAGGCCGGCGCGGTGCGCCACGGCATCACCCGTGCGCTGATCGACTACGATACCGCGCTGAAGCCCGACCTGAGCCGTGCCGGCTTCGTGACGCGCGATGCGCGTGAAGTCGAGCGCAAGAAGGTCGGTTTGCACGGCGCTCGCCGTCGCAAGCAGTTCAGCAAGCGCTGATCGGCGATCTTTCTCGATGCGATGCAAAGGCCACCCTCGGGTGGCTTTTGTTTTGAATGACCCGAACGCTGCCGTGTTTGCTCGAATCCACGATAATGCTTTGCATTGGCACGTTGCCACAGGAGCTACCCATGAGCGCAGTCGCTGAAAACATCCAGGCCCTTTCTACCGTGAACGACGAGCCGCCGGTGCCGTTGGTCTTCACCGACAGCGCGGCCAACAAGGTCAAGGAGCTGGTCGACGAAGAAGGCAACCCCGACCTGAAACTCCGCGTGTTCGTGCAGGGCGGTGGATGCTCGGGCTTCCAGTACGGCTTCACCTTCGATGAAATCGTCAACGACGACGACACGCAGATGAGCAAGAACGGCGTCACCCTGTTGATCGACGCCATGAGCCTGCAATACTTGGCCGGTGCCGAGATCGACTACAAGGACGACCTGCAAGGCGCGCAGTTCGTGATCAAGAACCCGAACGCCACGACGACCTGCGGTTGCGGTTCGAGCTTCTCGACCTGATCGTCGCCGGATCCCGTTTTTTGCTCTACCTTCGAAGCCGCCTCCGGGCGGCTTTTGCGTTGGTGGACCGATCCGGCGCGAATCAACCTGCCGGGTACAGAGCGCCGAGGATCCGTCGTCCGGCCGCACCGGTCACGGCGCTCAGGTTTCCGCTTTGCCGCAGCACGAACGCGCGTGCCAACCACGCGAACGCGGCCGCTTCGACCTGCATCGCCGGCAATCCGCGCTCATCGGTTGGCATCACGAGAATGCCGGGCAAGTTCGCCGCGATGCGCTGCATCAAATGTGTGTTGAACGCGCCACCGCCGCAGACGAGCAACTCGCGCGCGCCACTGGCGTGTGAACGCACGTCGTCCGCACAGGCGCGGGCGGTGAGTTCGGTCAGCGTGGCTTGCACGTCTTCGGCCCGCAGGGGCGGCGAAGCTGCGGCACTCAGTTGTGCCGTCAGCCAAGTGGGATGAAACAGGTCGCGTCCCGTGCTTTTGGGCGGCGGCGTGGCAAAGTACGGGTCGGATCGCATTTGCGCTAGTAAAGGCTCGATGACGTTGCCGGTCGCTGCCCAGGCGCCATCGCGGTCGAAGGGCTGGCCGGTGTGCGTTTGGCACCAGTGGTCCATCAGCGCGTTGCCAGGCGCGCAATCGAAGCCAACCGTCGCGCCGTCGGCGTGCAGCGCGGTGAGGTTGGCGATGCCGCCGATGTTGAGGACAGCCAGTGCTTCTCCCGGCCGGCCGAAAACAGCGCGGTGAAAGGCCGGCACCAGCGGCGCGCCTTGGCCACCGGCGGCCACATCGCGCGACCGAAAATCTGCGATCACGTCGATGCCGGTCGCCTCGGCCAGCAGGGCCGGGTTGTTCAACTGGATCGTGTAGCCGGTACCGTCGAACTGGCCCGGCGCGTGGCGCACCGTCTGGCCGTGAGCGCCGATGGCGATGATCTGACCCGGTGTGCGCCCGCTGGATTCGAGTAACTCGGCCACGATCGTTGCATAGACGCGAACGAGCGCGCTGCCGGCCAAGGCCGCGCGGTGCAATTCGTTGGTGCCGGCGGTGTTGAGCGCGAGCAACTCTTGGGCGAGCGCTGCGTCGAAAGGCTGGTGCGCATGGGCGATGACGTTCAACGTTCGGTTTCCGAACGGGGCGAAATCAGCCAGCACGCCGTCGACGCCATCGAGCGAGGTGCCCGACATCAACCCTATATAGAGATCAGCCATGCCGCGATTGTGGCGCTGCGGGCAAGCTGTGCCGAATGCAAACTGAAGCCGGCGCGTTACTTCCGGCGCTTTACTCGGCGTAGGCGCCGGAGCGCGCGACCGTATCTGCCAGTTCGAGCTGGCCCCTGAGGCTTTGCGCCAGTTGCGAGAACTGCGCCTTCGCGGCCGGGGCGAGCGCCACCGATTCCGAGGATTTGGCGAGTGTCATTGGGTCTTCCTGAACGCCTTGCAGCTTGAGTTCGAAGTGCAAGTGCGGGCCGGTCGCCCAGCCGGTGGCGCCGACGGCACCGATGTGCTCGCCCTGTTCGACATGCGCGCCGCGCTTCACGTCGATGCGGCTCAGGTGCGCGTAGACGGTGGAACGCTGGTTGGCGTGGCGGATCTCGATGACGTTGCCGTAGCCGTTTTGCCAGCCGGCAAAGTCGACCATGCCGTCGCCGACCGCGCGAACCGCCGTGCCGTAGGGCGCGCCGTAGTCCACGCCCTTGTGCTGCTTCCAGGTGTTGAGGATCGGGTGCAGACGCATCGCAAAACCCGAGGTCACGCGCGAGAACTCCATCGGGCTTGCGAGGAAGGAATGGCGTTTGTTCTGGCCGTCGAAGGTGTAATACGCGCCCTTGTCGGCTGCTTTCCCGTCGCCGCCCTTGAACCAGACCGCAGAATAGGTTTTCCCGCCGTTGACGAAATCGGCCGCCAGCACGCGGCCAGCCGCGGCGCCCCAGGTGATGGGTTCGCCATCGGCGGTGAGTGCCTCGTAAATCACCGAGAAGGTGTCGCCCTTCTGCAGCTCGCGATGGAAATCGAGGTCGGTCGAGAAGACTTCGGCGAGTTGTGTGGCCACGCTGTCAGGAATGCGTGCGTCGTCGGTCGCGGCGAAAAGCGAGCTGCGCACTGTGCCACTGCCCATGCGGACCTGCGCGGCGAGCGGCGCCGTTTCGATCGCGGCGGTGAGCGAGTTGGCCGCGCCGTCTGCCCCCTTGATGCGCGAAATACGCAGCCGGGTGAAATGCGTGGCCGACTGCTTGGGGTCGAGGGCGGCGTAGCGGGCGACGAGTTCGGTAAGCGCACCGGTCTCATCCGTCTGCACCTGGATCATCTTGCCGCCGCGGCCTTCGAGCACCTTGCAGCCCATGGGGTCGGTGCGCAGGAAGGCCGAAGCAGCGGCGTCGCTCACATTCAAGCGGCGCAGCAGGCTGTCGGCAGTGTCGCTGGTGCGGGTGAGGTCGGAGCGGTAGAGCTGAAGTTCATGCTCGGCGAGGGCGTCGAGCTGCGACTGGATCGCTTGCGGGGCGACGTTCTCGGTCACCAGCCGCTTGGGCAGGTCGGAGGCGTCCGGCACCATCGGCGCAATACCGAAAGCCGTGGCGGCGAAGCCGGCCAATCCCAACGTCACCGCAGCGGTCAGGCTGCGCGGGTGTCGCGAGACAAAGAGGGCGGTTTGTGCAGAAGCCGAACGCAAAGCGAGGCCGGCACGCTCGAATGATCCCGATGACATCGATTCTTGTAGGAGCGCATGCGCTCTCGCTGTAAGTACAGGCCGTGACCTGCACTCTGGGTGGTCCTGTTGGCGGCAGGGTCCACTAGAATCGTGGAGCCTACGGCCTCGCTCTGGCTGGGCCAGGGTGTGACTTAGTGGCGGAGTATAACCATCTGCTCCCGCCCTGATCCTCGGAAAAGCCCCGTATGTCCTTGACTGTTACCTCCGGTTCACCCTTGCAGCCGGTGACCGGCGCGCCGCTCCATCCCATCACCGATCGGGTCTTGCATGCGCTGGAAGTCTCCCGGCGTGGCGTCGACGAGTTGCTTCCCGAGAACGAATGGCTCGCCAAGCTGGCGCGCGCCGAGGCCACCGGTGCGCCGCTGCGCATTAAGCTGGGCCTGGACCCGACGGCGCCCGACCTGCACCTGGGCCACACGGTGGTGATGAACAAGCTGCGCCAGTTGCAGGATCTCGGTCACACGGTGATCTTTCTGGTTGGCGATTTCACCTCGATGATCGGCGACCCTTCCGGCCGCAACGCCACCCGCCCGCCGCTCACGCGCGAGCAGATCGAAGCCAACGCCAAGACCTACTACGCCCAGGCGAGCCTGGTGCTGGACCCGTCGAAAACCGAGATTCGCTACAACTCGGAATGGAGCGACCCGCTGGGCGCGCGCGGGCTGATCCAGCTTGCCTCGCGTTACACCGTCGCACGGATGATGGAGCGAAACGACTTCAGCGAACGCTACAAGGCCGGTACGCCCATCGCGGTGCACGAGTTCCTGTACCCGCTGATGCAGGGCTACGACTCGGTGGCGCTCAAGAGCGATCTGGAACTCGGCGGCACCGACCAGAAGTTCAACCTGCTGGTTGGCCGCGCGCTGCAAAGCGAATATGGCCAGGAGCCGCAGTGCATCCTGACGATGCCGCTACTCGAGGGGCTGGACGGCGTCGAAAAGATGTCGAAGAGCAAGAACAACTACATCGCGCTGACCGAAGCGCCGAACACCATGTTCGCGAAGTTGCTCTCCATCAGCGACACGATGATGTGGAAATACTTCACTTTATTGAGTTTTAAGTCGGTTGACGATATTGCACAGCTCAGGCGCGAAATCGACGGCGGCCGAAACCCGAAAGACGCCAAGGTGCTGCTCGCCAAGGAGATCACAGCCCGTTTTCACAGCGCAGCGGCCGCCGATGCGGCGGAGGCCGACTTCGAGCACCGGGCGCGCGGCGGCGTGCCGGATGAGATCGATTCGGTGTCGATGAGCGGCGCACCTATGGGTATTGGAGCATTGCTCAAACAAGCAAATCTGGCAGCATCGACGGGCGAGGCGAATCGCCTGATCGACGGTCGCGGCGTGCGCGTGGATGGCTCGATGGTCGAAGACCGCGGCTTGAAACTTGCGGCGGGTACTTATGTTGTGCAAGTTGGGAAGCGCAAGTTTGCGCGTGTAACGCTGGAGTGACCTCATGTTTCGCAGATGCTTTGTGCTGGCTTCCCTGACGACCCTGGCGTTCGCTGCGCTGGCCGCGCCGCCTGTGGAACAAACCCGTATCGAGCGTCTGATCCGTTTCGTCGAAACGCACAAGGACATGAAATTCATCCGCAACGGCAGCGAGTATTCGTGTGAAGACGCCGGCCAGTTTCTGCGCGGCAAGCTGAAGGCCATGGGCGACGATGTGACCACCGCACGCACGTTTATCGAGCGCATCGCCTCGAAATCGAGCATGAGCGGCCAGCCCTACCAGGTGAAATTCTCCGACGGCAAGACCATGCTGGCCGCCAACTTTCTCGGCGAGGAGCTGAACCGCATCGAGCGCCAGCCCTGATCGCGAGCAAGCGGAAAGTCAGCTCGCGGTGATCTCGCCGTGATTGCGCTTCTCCAGCGCGTCGCGCAGGCGCGGGTCGAGGTGGCGGGCGTCACCATCGGCGCCATCGGCCAAGGCGTGCTGATGTTCGTCTGCGCCGAACCCGGCGATACCGATGCCCTTGCCGACAAACTCGTGGCCAAGGTGCTCAAGCTGCGCATCTTCGGTGACGACGCCGGCAAGATGAACCGCAGCCTCGTCGACGTGAACGGCGGGCTCTTGATCGTCAGCCAGTTCACGCTGGCCGCGGATGTGTCCAGCGGCACCCGCCCGGGTTTCAGCGCAGTGGCGCCGCCGGAGCAGGGCCAGCGGCTCTACGAACGTGTACTGGCGACGGCCCGCGCGACGCACCCGGTGGTTGCCTGCGGCGAGTTCGGCGCCGACATGCAGGTGCACCTGATCAACGACGGGCCGGTGACCATACCGATCATCTTGCGGAGCTGATCAGTCGGCGTACTCAGTCGGCATATTGCCCAGCCGCCTTGATCACCGGCCCCCACTTGGCGATCTCGGACTCGACGAACTTCTTGTGCTCCGCGCCGCCCAATCGCGCATCGGTCACGATGACGGCGCCCAGCGCTTCTTCGCGCTTGATGAAGTCCGGGTCGTGCAGCGCCTGACGCAGTGCGGCGTTGATCTTGTCGGTGACGGCCTTGGGCGTGCCCTTGGGCGCATAGAGGCCGTGCCAGATCGTCACGTTGAAGCCCTTGAGGCCCGATTCGTCGAGCGTCGGCAGGTTCTTCAGCGCCGGCGTGGTGAGCCGCTTGCTCGTGGTCACGGCGTAGGCCTTGACCTTGCCGGATTCGATCTGCGCGGTGGTGTTGGTGGTCTGGTCGCACATCAGGTCGACCTGGCCGCCGAGCAGATCGGTCATCGCCGGGCCGGTGCCTTTGTAGGGCACGGTTTGCATGTCGATCTTGGTCGTGCTCTGGAACAGAAGGCCGCACAGGTGTGACGCCGCGCCCAAGCCAGCGTTCGCAAGATTGATCTTGCCCTTGTTGGCGTCCATCCACTTCACCAGCTCGGCGTAGTTGGCGGCCGGCAGGCCCGGCTTGCCGATGAGCGTCATCGGCACTTCGTTGACCATGCCGAGGTACTCGAAATCGTCCAGCGTCTTGTAGGCCATGTTGCGGTAGAGCGCTGGCGCGGTGCTCATGCCGATGTGGTGCAGTAGCAGCGTGTAGCCATCGTTGGAGGCGCGAGCCACCTTGGTCGCGCCCAGCGTGCCGCCGGCGCCGCCCACGTTTTCGATGATGATGCTCTGGCCGCCGAGTGGCTTGCGCATGGCTTCGGCCAGGTCGCGCGCGACCTTGTCGGTGGGG
>JAMFRW010000027.1 GCA_026224975.1 Rhodoferax sp.
AGGCCTTGGGCTGCGGGTGGCGGTGCGGGTCGGTGATGATCGCGAAGCGCGTGCGGTTGTGGGCATCGTCTTGAACCGCAGGCGCCACCACATGCAGGCCGTACTCGCTCGCCGCGCGCGTGCTCGCAATGCCGGCGAGTGACGGATCCAGGCTCGCCATGCGCGCGCCTTCGGCATTGCTCGACACCGGCCGGCGCTCCACCAGCGGCAGGTGGTTGGCGAGCCAACTGTGGCACTGCGCCAGCGCTTGCGGGTGCGCGCACACGGCGGTGATGCCGGCCAGCGAATTCTCGCGGCGCAGCAGGTTGTGCTGCACGAAGAGACTGGTCTCGCCGATGATGAAGAGCGGTGTCGTCAGGAACAGATCGAGCGAGCGCGTGACCACGCCTTCGTTCGAATTCTCGACCGGCACCACGCCGAAATCGGCCGAGCCGGCGCTGGTCGCGTGAAAGACTTCGTCCGCATTCGCGCAGGGCACCTTGACGATCGACGAGCCGAAGAAGCCGAGTGCCGCTTCCTCGCTGAAAGTGCCCGCCGGGCCCAGGTAGGCCACTCGCGTCGGCGTTTCGAGCGCGCGGCACGCCGACATGATCTCGCGCCAGATCGGGGCCACGCTCTCGCCCTTCAACGGGCCGGGATTGATGCGCTTCAGGCCATCGATCACCTGCGCCTCGCGCTCCGGCCGGAAGGCCACCGAGCCTTCTGTTTTCTTGACCTCGCCCACCTCTTGCGCCAGCGACGCACGGCGATTGAGCAGCGTCAGCAACTCGCGGTCGAGCGAATCGATCTGCTCGCGCAGCACGAGCAGGCCTGGGTGGTTGGCGGGTGCGGTTTCAGCCATGGCGGATGGGGGCAGATTTTTGCACGCGGCCCGCGCGCTGTGGCGCGGGCGCGGCGTGGGTTCGGCTCAAATGCGTGACCGGGCGAAGGTCACGCGGCGATCACTTGCTGGCGGCCTTGGCGGGCGGCGTGGCTTTCGCAGGCTTGGCCGCCGGGCTGGGCGATGGGCTGGAAGACGATGCAGCGCCAGCCGGCCCGCTGAGTGCGTTGCGGACCTTCTGCTCGAGCGCCTGCAGCTTGGGATCGAGGATCGGGCGTGCTTCGGCCACCAGCTTTTGCATGAAGGCCGTTTGCATCTCGGGCCCGAGCTGCAGGTACTTCTTGTTGACCGGCGAATCGAACCAGGCGATCAACTGCTTGAGTTCGTCTTCGCTGAACTTTTCTTCCAGCGTGGCGCCGATGGTCGAAGGGGCGAGCTTGACAGCGCGCTCGCGCATCGGCGGCACCGATTCGTCCACGTACTTCTTGATCTCGGCCTGGATGTTCTTGCCGACGGCTTCGCGCTGGTCGGCCGGGATCTGCTGCTGCAGGACCATGCCGGCCTGCTGCATCATCTGCCCGGCAGGCTGCTCGACCATGTTCTTGGCCAGGTTCTCGATGCCGGGCTGTTGCAGCGTCAGCAGCTTTTGAACCAGTTCCTTCTTGGTCTGGGCATGGGCGATCAAGGCGCTGCTCAGCAGCGCCACCAAAATCAGTTTTTTCATCAGGAGTTCTCCTCGGCAGGGGGCTCGTCGCCCGGTTCGCCGGTGGGTGGGTCAGAGGGAGCGGCGCCGTTGGAGTCGGCGTTCGGATCGGGGTTCACATCGGAGCCAGAATCGGCGCTCAGATCGGCATTCGCGTCGTTCTCGACGATTCGTTGCAGGCCGCTCAGCTTGGTGCCGTCGTCGAGCGCGATCAGCGTCACGCCCTGCGTGGCGCGGCCGAGTTCGCGGATTTCGGAGACGCGGGTGCGCACCAGCACGCCCTTGTCGGTGATCAGCATGATCTCGTCGTCAGGTCGCACCAGCGTGGCGGCCACGACCTTGCCGTTGCGTTCGGTCTGCTGGATCGCGATCATGCCCTTGGTGCCACGGCCGTGGCGTGTGTATTCGACGATGCTGGTGCGCTTGCCGTAGCCGTTTTCGGTGGCGGTGAGCACGCTTTGCGTTTCGTCTTCGGCCACCAGCATCGCGATCACGGTCACGCCGTCTTCGAGTGCCATGCCGCGCACGCCGCGGGCGTTGCGGCCCATGGGGCGTACATCGTCTTCGTAGAAGCGCACCGCCTTGCCGCCGTCGCTGAAGAGCATCACATCGTGCTTGCCGTCGGTGAGCGCGGCGCCTATCAAAAAGTCGCCTTCGTCCAGGTCGACAGCGATGATGCCTGCCTTGCGTGGGTTGCTGAATTCATCCAGCGATGTCTTCTTGACCACGCCCTGCGCCGTTGCCATGAACACATAGTGATCGGCCGGGAAGCTGCGGAAGCCGTCGGTGAGCGGCAGCACCACGTTGACCTTCTCGCCGGCCTGCAGCGGGAACATGTTGACGATGGGCCGGCCGCGCGAGTTGCGCGAGCCTTGCGGTACTTCCCAGACCTTGAGCCAATAGACGCGGCCCTTGTTGGTGAAACACAGGATGTAATCGTGCGTGTTCGCGATGAACAGCTCGTCGATCCAGTCGTCTTCCTTGGTCTGCGTGGCCTGCTTGCCGCGGCCGCCGCGCTTTTGCGCCCTGTATTCACTCAGCGCCTGACTCTTGATGTAGCCGGTGTGCGAGAGCGTCACCACCATGTCGGTCGGGGTGATCAGATCCTCGGTGCCGAGGTCCATCGCGTTGTGCTCGATCACGCTGCGGCGCGCGCCGACTTTCGTTTGGCCGAACTCCAGCTTGATGGCGGTGAGCTCGTCGGAAATAATGGTCGTTACCCGCGCCGGCGTGGCCAGGATGCTCAGCAGATCGGCGATCTGCGCCATCACGTCCTTGTATTCACCCAGGATCTTGTCTTGCTCCAGCCCGGTCAGGCGCTGCAGGCGCATCTGCAGGATTTCGCTGGCCTGGTCGTCGGAGAGGCGATAAAGCCCGTCTTCCTGAATGCCGAAGTGCTTGGGCAGGCCTTCCGGGCGGTAGGCGTCGCGGCCGCCGGGCGTGTCGGTGCCGACGCGCGAAAGCATCTCGCGCACCATGGAGGAATCCCAGCTCTTGCTCATCAGCGCTGTCTTGGCGACCGGCGGCGTGGGCGAGGCTTTGATCGTTTCGATGAATTCGTCGATGTTGGCGAGTGCCACCGCCAAGCCTTCGAGCACGTGGCCGCGTTCGCGCGCTTTGCGCAATTCGAACACCGTGCGACGCGTGATCACTTCGCGCCGGTGCTCCAGAAAGACCGCGATCAGGTCTTTCAGATTGCACAGCTTGGGCTGGTTGTCGATCAGCGCCACCATGTTGATGCCGAACGTGTCCTGCAGCTGTGTCTGCTTGTACAGGTTGTTCAGCACCACTTCGGGGACTTCCCCGCGCTTGAGCTCGATCACCACCCGCATGCCCGACTTGTCGGACTCGTCCTGGATGTGGCTGATGCCCTCGATCTTCTTCTCGTGCACCAGTTCGGCGATTCGCTCCAGCAGGTTCTTCTTGTTCACCTGATAGGGAATCTCGTCGACGATGATCGACTGGCGCTGGCCCTTGTCGATGTCCTCGAAGTGGCACTTGGCGCGCATGATCACCTTGCCGCGCCCGGTGCGGTAGCCATCGCGCACACCGGAGAGGCCGTAGATGATGCCGGCCGTCGGGAAGTCGGGCGCAGGGATGATCTCCATCAGCTCGTCGATGGTCGCGCCCGGGTTGCGCAAGAGGTGATGGCAGGCATCGACCACTTCGTTCAGGTTGTGCGGCGGGATGTTGGTCGCCATGCCCACCGCAATGCCGCCGGCACCGTTGACCAGCAGGTTGGGCAGCCGCGAGGGCATGACCAGCGGTTCTTTCTCGGAACCGTCGTAATTGGGCCCGAAATCGACCGTCTCCTTGTCGAGATCGGCAAGCATCTCGTGCGCGATCTTGGCCAGGCGGATTTCGGTGTAGCGCATGGCCGCGGCGTTGTCGCCGTCGACCGAGCCGAAATTGCCCTGGCCGTCGACCAGCATGTGGCGCAGCGAGAAGTCTTGCGCCATCCGCACGATGGTGTCGTAGACCGACTGGTCGCCGTGCGGGTGGTATTTACCGATCACGTCGCCGACGATGCGGGCCGACTTCTTGTAAGGCCGGTTCCAGTCGTTGTTCAGTTCGTGCATGGCGAGGAGAACTCGCCTGTGCACCGGTTTGAGGCCGTCCCGTGCGTCGGGAAGGGCACGGCCCACAATCACGCTCATCGCGTAATCAAGGTACGAACGCCGCATCTCCTCTTCGAGGCTGATGGGCAGGGTTTCCTTGGCGAACTGGGTCATGCGTGTGGAGTAATACGGGAAAGGCGCTCGGGGGAGCCGAAAGCGCAACAGTCGATTCTAATTCGCCTTGGCTGTCGCAGAGAAGCAACATCGGCCGGCCGGAGCCACCGCCACACGGCCAAAATCGAGTCGGACGAAAGCCCTATGGCACAATAACTCGTCGGTGGTCAGCGCCCGTTCAGCCGTCAACGCGCGGGGGTTTACCAGTACTTTCCGATTCCAGTTCGGACGTTTTTGCAGAACATTACTGCGCCTTCCCTCGAGAGGAGAATCATGAAGAAACTGAACAAGGTGGCGTCGCTCTTTGCAACCGCTGCCCTCGCAACTTCCATGTCGGGCGCATTCGCGCAGACGGTAGACAACTGGGTCAATGGCCAAGGCCTTCCCTGGAAGAACGGCACCAACGAACTCTGCTGGCGCGATGGCAACTGGACCCCTGCCACTGCCCTGGCCGATTGCGATGGCGCGATCAAGCCCGCCGCTCCTGCTGCTGCTCCGGCACCGGCTCCTGCCGCTGCTCCCGCACCGGCTCCGGCTCCCGCCCCGGTTGTTGCGCCTGCTCCTATCAGTGAGAAGGTGACCTTCGCCGCTGACGCATTCTTCGACTTCGACAAGTCGGTGCTCAAGCCAGAAGGCAAGGCCAAGCTGGATGACCTCATCAGCAAGATGAGCGGCATCAACCTCGAAGTCATCATCGCTGTCGGCCACACCGACTCGGTCGGCTCCGATGCCTATAACCAGAAGCTGTCGGTCCGTCGTTCGGAAGCCGTCAAGGCCTATCTGGTGACCAAGGGCGTCGAGAAGAACCGCGTCTACACCGAAGGCAAGGGCGAGAAGCAACCGGTTGCCGACAACAAGACCGCCGAAGGCCGCGCGAAGAATCGCCGCGTGGAAATCGAAGTCGTGGGCACCCGCGGCAAGTAATCGATCAGCGTTTCGCTGTATCCAAAACCCCGCTCCGGCGGGGTTTTTTGATGGTTTTCGCTACCATCGGCGCATGACCAATGCCGATCCCCAAGAGCTCGCCAAGTTCAGCGAACTCGCCCACCGCTGGTGGGACACGGAAAGCGATTTCCGCCCCCTGCACCAGATCAACCCCTTGCGCCTCGACTGGATCGACGCCCATGTCAAGCTGGCTGGCAAGCGGGTGCTGGACGTGGGTTGCGGCGGCGGCATCCTCTCGGACTCGATGGCCCGCCGCGGCGCGACCGTGCTCGGCATCGACCTCGCCGGCAAGGCGCTGAAAGTAGCGCAACTGCACGCGCTCGAAGCGCAGACCCCCAACGTCGAATACCGCGAGGTTGCCGTCGAAGCTCTGGCCGAAGAGTCACCTGGCTCGTTCGACACGGTGACCTGCATGGAGATGCTCGAGCACGTGCCCGACCCCTCTTCCATCGTGCGCGCATGTTCCTCGCTGGTGAAGCCCGGTGGCTGGGTTTTCTTCTCGACCGTGAACCGCAACGCCAAGGCCTTCGCCTTTGCCATCGTCGCCGGCGAATACATCCTCAAACTGCTGCCCAAGGGCACGCACGAATACGCCAAGTTCATCCGCCCCAGCGAGCTTGCACGCTGGGCACGTGATGCCGGCCTGGACCTCGCCGACACCCGCGGCATGGAATACAACCCGATCACCCGCCGCTACTGGCTTTCCGCCGACACCAGCGTCAACTACATGATCGCCTGTCGGCGGCCGGCATGAGTGGACGTCCCCAAAGTGCTGCGCCGCTGGCGCACATCAAGGCCGTGCTGTTCGACCTCGACGGCACGCTGATCGACAGTGCGCTCGACTTGGCAGGCGCCGCCAACGACATGCGCGCCGCACGCGATCTGCCGCGGCTGCCGCTCTCGCACTTCCGGCCGATGGTCGGCTCTGGCGCGCGCGGCATGGTCGGCCGCGCCTTCGACATCACCCCGCAAGACGAGCGCTTCGGCGCCTATCGCGACGAATTCCTGCAGCGCTACGAGGCCCGCATGACACTGGAAACACGCGTCTTCGCCGACGTCGACCCCGTGCTGGCGCAACTCACCGCCAGCGGAACGCCGTGGGGCATCGTCACCAACAAGTCGACCTACCTCTCCGAGCCGCTGGTGCGAGCCTTGGGCCTGCAATCGCGCGCGGCGACGCTGGTGTGCGGCGACACCACCGCGCACGCCAAACCGCACCCCGCGCCCTTGCTCGAAGCCGCCCGCCGCATGGGCTTCGCGCCTGCGGAATGCGTCTATGTCGGCGACGATCAGCGCGACGTGCAGGCGGGCGCCGCAGCCGGCATGGCCACGGTCGCTGCGGCCTGGGGTTACCTCGGCCTGGGTGAGCACATCGAAGCCTGGAATGCCGATCACATCATCGCCGCGCCGGCAGAGCTCTTGAACCTGCTGGTGATGGCCTAAACTACTGGGTCTGGGGCTGACCTGGCTTCGACGAAGGTGCGGAGTCGGAACAGTGCATGCCGAGCACCAGTTCGCTCGTAAATCCACTGGAAACAAAGTAACTGCGAACGATCAAACGTACGCCCTCGCCGCTTAAAACCGGTGAGCCTCGCAACAGTTGGCCGATGGGCTGGGTCTCCGGGGTAACCTGAAGACTGCGAGGTCATACACATTGGCTCGTCCTGGGTTGGGTCACTCTTCCCAGGGCTAAATCTAGTGAATCGAGATGTGGGTAGCGTGCTGCTGCGCGACCCGCGGATCTAAAACCAAATCAGTCAGCTAAGCACGTAGATCTGCCCGGCGAAGTCTTTCGGACGGGGGTTCGATTCCCCCCAGCTCCACCAGATTCGAACCCGCAACGGGTTCGCGATAGTTCGAAAAAGGCCCCGAGTTCCAACGATTCGGGGCCTTTTTTTCTGACCGGTGTGGCGACGGCTTCGTTGCTGTGGGCCGAACAAGGCGCTTGCATCAAGCACGTTTTTTCCCCCTAGTTCTTGGGGGATGAAGCCGAATAACCGCCGGAAACCGTCGGAACGGCGTGAATTCCTGCAGGCTCTCGTGACATCGCAGCAACGCTCCTGCATACTTCTTAACAGTTGCATCACGTAACACTGCGGCGCGCTCACGAAGCGTGCACGAGGTGCGAAGTCGCAACAAGGCTGAATAAGAACGAACAACTGAACCTGGGTCGGCCATGCGATGTCGTGCTGGAGGATGGTGGGCGCTGCGGCGCCACGGTGTCTTGTTACTGCTCGCCTTGATCGGCGGCCATTCGGCGCATGCCGGGGTGGTGCAGGGTAGCTATGGCGTCGGTGGGGATCGGCAGGGGTATGCCGGCGAACAGGTTTCGTTGTCGATCGACGAGTCGGCAGTGAGCGGCTTCGAAGTCGGGCAGCTTCTGTTCACGTACGACTCGACGCTGCTTCATTTCGACAGCGTGGGCCTCAACGGCCTGGTCGACGCCTCGCCGATCCCGGTGACCGATGTCAATGGCCTGGCGACGGTATCGCTGTTCCTGACGACCACCGGCCCCAGCGCCATCAACGGCCCGCTCCAACTCTTCACCCTGCTGTTCCACATCCTCGGCACCGCTCCTCCGGGCGCGACCGACATCGATTTCGCGTTCGATCCCTCGGGCGGTTTTGTCATCGCCGACGGGGTGTACGACCGCCTGGCGTTGACCGGCACCATCACCGTCCTGCCGCAGATCGCGGCCGTGCCCATCGTGGGCACCTTGCCTCTGGCCCTCACGGCTTTGGCGCTTCTGGCGCTGAGCCGTCGACAGCGTCGTACCCGCAATACCGGCACACGCGCGATCCAACCTCTGATCGCTTGATCGAACCGCGCCAGACCAGCCGCATGGTCGGCCGTCTTGCGCTGTATGCCAACTGGTATTCCACCTGGAAGACCATGGCCTTCCAAGGAGTTTTTCCATGGCACGTCGTCGCTCACAGCGCCCGCAAGCAGATGCTTCCGCCTCATCGTCGGCCCCTCCTGCGCCCCATCTCTCGGCCCCTTCCGCAGGCGCTTCGCGGGCCTCCTCGCAAGGCCTCGCCAGCCTGCCCGTCCCGCTGCTGCGCCAGCTCGCGCGCCAGGTGCGCCAGGCAGTCTCGGCCCTCGCGCCGCGCCCGGCCGCGCTGCAGCCTGCGGTGCGCTTCGAGGCGATGGAGCCGCGGCTGCTGCTCGCGGGCGATCTGGCCTTGCTGGCTGCCAGCGGCGCGCTCACCATCAACCTCACCACCGGCAACGACCAGGTGGTGGTGGAACAGGTGTCGGGCAATGGCAGCGATGGGGTGATCGTGAATGTCAGCGTCGGCGCGCTCACGCAGCAGTTCGGTACCACCAGCAACGCCGTCAAGCTGATCATGGCCGATGGCCTGGCCGGTGACGACCGCTTCACCTTTTCGAACGCCATCGCGGTCGAGGTCGACATCACCGGCGGCACCGGCAATGACACCATCGTCGGCCCCGCGGGCGAAGCCACCTGGGAGATCGACGGGGCGAACGCCGGCACGCGCAAGCCGGGCAGCGACGCCCCGGGCCTGGAGTTCACCGGGGTCGAAACCCTGCGCGGCGGCGCGGGTGCGGATCGCTTCATCGTGCGCGATGGCGGCTCGCTCAGCGCTGGCGTCGATGGTGGCGGCGGCGCCGATACGCTGATCGGCAATCTGATGCTGGCCTTTGTCGCCGCGGTCTCGTTTGCCACCATCGTCGCAGTGGTCGCCGGGCTGACTCTGGCGGGTGCATCCGCCATTGCACACGACGTCTACATCGGCGCCATTCGCGGCGGCGAAGCGCATGACCGGGAGCAGGTCACCGCGGCGCGCATCGCCACGGTGCTGATGGCGATCGCCTGCGTCACTCTGGGCATCGCCGCCAAGGGGCAGAACGTGGCCCACCTGGTCGGCCTGGGCTATTCGGTGGCGGCTTCGGCCAATCTGCCCGCGCTGCTGCTGACGCTGTACTGGAAAAGATGCAGCACGGGCGGCGTTCTAGCGGGCGTCGTCGGCGGCACCTGCATCTCCATCATCATGGTCCTGGTATCGCCGAACATGACTTATCCCCTGGATGCACGCAAGGCGGCAGCGGCCAAAGTCAGCGCCTTCGAGGCGATCAAGAGCAAGGTG
>JAMFRW010000218.1 GCA_026224975.1 Rhodoferax sp.
AGCCCGCCCAGCGGCGCCACGTGGTGGTGAAGTTCGGGCACGCTGCCATCGACCAGATCGCCGGTGACGGCCACCATGTCGGCACCCAGCCGGTTCACGGCTTTGACGATGGCATCGAGGTACGGGCGCTTGATGGTCGGGCCGATGTGGATGTCGCTGATCTGCGCGATGGTGAAGCCGTGCAGGCCGGCCGGCAGGTCGCGGATCGGCACATCGACCGAGACGATCGCAGCGGTGCGGCGCGCGTTGACGAAGCCCGCCACGGTGACGGCGAGGCCGAGGATCGGCACGGCGGCGGCGGTCCATTCGAGCAGCGCATGCATGTCGAATGCGCCGGGGGCGACGAGCGCGGTTATGGCGGCGATCAGCAGCACCACCTCGCGCGCCAGCGTCAGCACGAAGAGCGACGAAAACAGGCCCATGAACAGCAGCCCCGCCCACGCCATCACGTCCGACAGCGGCTGCTGCTTGATGCGGCGCGCGAGCAAGCCGAAGGGCATGACGAGGGCCGACGCGACCAGCACGGCGATGAACGGCCCTGCGGCCCAGCCGGGCAATGCGGGCGCGATGCGCCAGCCGATGAAGACGTGCAGGAGGGTGGTGATGAAGACAATCGGCATGAAAGGCATGGGGCACGCGGAATCGCGCCGACTCGGGCGCATGAGGGTCGCAGATGGGAGCGATGTAGTGGAGTGCAATGCGTCGAGGCGGCGCGGATGCGCGTGCGCGAGGTAAAGCTCCGTTGCAGGGTCGCCTCAGCGCTTCCAGCGCCTTCGCAAATCCGCCCCATGCGCCAGCCCGGCGGCCAGCAGGCTGGCCAGCACCCAGCCCCACCACACCGGCGAAAGCGCCAGCCGCAACGCCAACATCAGGCAGAGGCCGGACAGCATGTTGGTGCCGAACTCGCGCAGCGGCACGCCCTTGCCGGTGCGGCGGTGGTAGAGCGCTAGCAGCGCGGCTTCTGCGACCGTGAAGGCGATGACCCCATCGACGATGGTGGCGAGCGACACCACGCTCAACCCGCGCCGAAAGGCCCGTTGAGGCGTACTGTGGCGTAGTTCAGCGCTCCGGCGAATGCCACCCACACCAGATACGGCGCCAGCAGCCAGCTCGACTTGGGCGAATCCTTGGCCAGCACCACGATCAGCGCCAGCACCGAGACCCACAGCGGCACGACTTCGAACAGCGCCCAATCGGGCCGGTGCAGGCGGAAGTAGAGCAGGCTCCAGAGGACGTTCAAAAAGCCGTTGAGACTGAAGAGCACCAGCATGGTTTCTCGCCGGCGGCGGTCGGGCAGGTGGCGCCAGCCGAGCACGCCGGCGGCGGCGGCGAGCGAATAGATCAGCGTCCACGCCGGGCCGAACGCCCAGTCGGGTGGTTTCCACGGCGGCTGCACGAGGCTGCGATACCAGGGGCCGATGTCGGTCATGAGGCCGCCGAGCAGGGCGACGAGCAAGGCGGCGCCGGCGGCCACGAGGATGGGCCGACGGCGCTGACTGTGCTTCATCGTCATGTGATGGGCTCGGGCGTCATCGGCGTGAACGCTTCGGCCACCCACAACCGACGTTCAAACACGCGCCAGGCCGAGCAGATGCGCCATGTCCTTGAAGAATATCCGCACATGGGCCATCGGCTTCTTGCGCGTGAGTTCCTTGTTCATGTAGGACTCGAAGGTGAGCTGCTGCACATCGCGGTCACGGCAGATGGCGACGAAGCGCTCGCGGCGGCGGTCGGTCGAATACCAGAAGCGCTGCATGATGCCCAGCACCCAGAAGACCTTGCCGTGCGCCTTCATGAAGCGCTTGCGGGCCAGCGCGAGCGAGCGCACATCGCCGGTGGCGAGCAGCACGGCGACGGCTTCGGCCGCGAGCCGGCCACCGGCCATCGCGTAGTAGATGCCTTCGCCCGACGCGGGCGCGACGACACCGGCCGCATCGCCGGCGAGCACCACATCGCGGCCGTTGTCCCAGCGCGGGAGTGGCTTCATCGGCAGCGGTGCGCCTTCGCGGCGCAGCACTTCGGCACCGCTCAGGCCCGCTGCAGCGCGCAGGCCGCAGACGGCGCCGCGCAGCGAAAAGCCCTTGTCGGCGCTGCCGGTGCCGACGCTCATCGTCTCGCCGTGCGGGAACACCCAGCCGTAGAAATCTGGCGAGAGCGTCCCGCGGTAATACACATCGCAGCGCGAGCCGTCGTAGCCGGCCGGCAGATCAGCGGGCGTGCGCAGGATCTCGTGGTAAGCGAAAACGTATTGGGTGTGCTCGGCGCCGGGCACGGCCTGGCGCGCCACTTCGGAGCGCGCGCCATCGGCACCGATCACCGATAGCGCGCGCACGCTGCGTTTTTGTGATGCAGGTGCCGACGGCTCGGCGTGTGCAGCCGAAGCTTTCACGACGTTCGCTTGTTGATCACCGTGTACGCCGTCAGCGTTGTGGCCTTCGCCGGCCGACACACGCCTTCGCGCTTCACGAGATTCGCAGGCCTCGTAATGCACCACACTCACCCCATCCGCATCGCGCGCCAGGCGCTCGAAACGACCGGTGCGGCGCACGGCGCCCGAGGCCGCGGCGCGCTCGCGCAGCCACTCGTCGAAGGCATCGCGGTCAACCATGCCGACGAAGCCGTTGTCGATGGGAATGTCGACCCGTTTGTCCGCCGGCGAGACCATGCGCGCCGACGTGGCGCGCGCCACCAGCAGCGAATCGGGAATCGCGAAATCCTTGACCAGACGCGGCGGGATCGCCCCGCCGCACGGCTTGGTGCGGCCCGCCCGGTCGAGCAGCAGCACCGATCGCCCGGCGCGCGCCAGTTCGTGCGCCGCGGTCGCGCCCGCCGGCCCGCCGCCGATCACGACCACGTCGAAGGTCTCGTCCGAAGTCGAAGCTGTCGTCATGCTGCCACTCCCCGCAGCGCGAACGCGCTGACCATCATCCCGGCCACGAACAGCGGCACACCGAAGCCGCTGTACCAGATCGCGCGCTCGGTGACGCTGCCCAGAAAGCGGTCCATCAGCACCGCCTGGAGCAGCAGCAAACCACCCACCGCGAGCGCATGCACCGGCCGCTGCCAGTGCACGAGCAAGAGAGTCACCACGACCTGCGGCAGCGCCATGAACCAGCAGGCCACGCGCGCGGCCGGCTGCACGCCGAGTTGCACAGGCAGCGAGCGCACGCCCATCTGCCGGTCGCCTTCGACCGCCTTGAAGTCGTTGAGCGTCATGATCCCGTGGGCGCCGGCGCTGTAGAGGCCGGCCAGCATCAGCGAGCGCTTGTCGGGCACCGCGCCGCCGGTCATCACCGCCGCACCCGTCGCCCAGGCCAGGCCTTCGTAGCAGAGGCCGCAGGCGGCATTACCCCACCAGCCGTTTTCCTTGAGCCGCACCGGCGGCGCGCTGTAGGCCCAGGCCAGCACCAGGCCGATGGCCGCGGCGGCGAATCCCCAGGGGCCGAGCGCGAGGGCGACCAGCAGCGAAAGACATGTCCAGATGATCGCGACCGCCAAGCCCCAACGCCCCGGCATGCGGCCCGAGGGAATGGGCCGTTGCGGCTCGTTGATGGCGTCCACATGCCGGTCGAACCAGTCGTTCACCGCCTGGCTGGAGGCGCACACCATCGGCCCCGCCAGGATGATGCCGACGATGATCAGCGCCCAGTGCCCGCTCGTCGGCACGCCCGAAGCCACCACACCGCAGCCGAAGGCCCACATCGGCGGGAACCAGGTGATGGGCTTGAGCAGCTCGGTGACAGCAGAGAGCGCGGGGCGGACCATGGAAAGATTCTTCCACTTGACTCGCCAGAGTGTCAATCAAGACTTACACCCCGGGGCCCTCGTCACGCGGCCGGCCGCCACGCCGGTCAATCGCCGTCGCTTTGCGCCGCCAGGTCACCCAGGTTGAAGCGCCTCAGCTTCACATACAGGCTTTGCCGCGAGAGGCCCAGCATCTCGGCGGCCGAGGCGCGGTTGTCGCGGGTGAGTTCGAGTGCCGCTTCGATGCAGAGCTGCTCGATGAGGTCGGTGGTGTCGCGCACGATGTCTTTCAGCGGCACGCGGCCGACCAGCTCGGTCATCTGCCCGACGGATCGCGGCATTTCGCGGCCGGCGCCTGTGCGCACCTCGCTCGCCAGCCGACGGCTCACGTCGCGGATGGTGAAGCCCAGGCACGGCTGCTCGCCGCTGGTCACGGCCACGCCGGAGATTTCGACATCGGTGGAGGCGCCGTATTCGCCGCGCATCACCGTGGCAAAGAGGCGCACCGCGCCGCGCTGGCGCAGGTTGGTGACGAGCACGTTCAGATCGACACCGGTGCGGCCCAGCCAGCGCTCCAGCGATTCACCGCGCGCCAACTCCTCGGTGGCGAGCTGCGCCAGGTCGAGGAAGGCGTGGTTGGCGGTGAAGATGCGGCCATCGAGGTCGGTCACGACGAAGGCATCGGGCGCGCTTTCGACGAGCTTGAGCAGCATGTCCTGCCCGCTGGTGCCCTTGCTCTTGGGGGCAGAGTCCAGCTCGGCCACGCGCACCAGCAAATGGGTCGATTTTTCTTGACGGAAGAGCGATGCAGCCACCATCAGCTCGCCCGGCTTGTCGGCCAGGCGGGCCTTGACCTCGTCGGCGCGGCCGGTGGCGCGCACGCCGGTCAGCAGGGTTTGCACGGCGGCGTTGCCGGCCATGTCGAAGGCATCGGCGAACTGCCAGTTGGGTCGCAGCGAGGCGGGGCCGAAGAGCGCGGTGGCCGCGGGGTTGCCTTCTTCGAGCTTCAGGCTTGCGGCATCGAAGATCAGCACCGCCTCGGAGGCCACCTGGAACAAGGAGCGGTAACGCGTTTCCATGTGGCGCAGGCGCCAGTAGTCACGCTCCATGGCCTGCTGCGCGCCGACGAGGCGCTGCTGCATGGCGGCATCGGCGCGCAGGTCACGCCCGAACACCACCGAGCGGCCCACGGCCTTGCCGCCGCGGCCGCCTTCGGGCAGCGCGATGGCCGAGTACGACAGCGGCAGGTCGGCGCCGTCGATCGACGGATGGTTGATGTGGCGCCACCGCGGGATGCTGTTGGCGCGTGAATCGCGCAGCAACGCTTCGACCTTGGGGCGGCTTTCCACGGTGACTGTGTCGGCCCAGGGCTTGCCGAGCCAGTCGTAGTAGCCCTCGCGCAGCAGATCCTCGCTGCCGAAGGCCAGGTCGCGGATCACGCCGTCTGCATCGATGATCAGTGCCACATCGGCCGCGGCGGCAATGAGCTTGCCGGCAATGTCGGCGCTCAGGTCGCCGAGCGATCGCTCCGGCGATTCGAACTCTCTCATGAACCCTGCTTTCCCGAGCGGTGCGGCACCACGTCCTCTATGTTGTTCATCGAAGCCGACCTCCGGGGCGTTGATCATCGGTGTGGCCGACCGGTGCCTGCCGAACTCAGTGTCTGCCGAGCTGCACGATGAGCCGCTCCGCCAGTGCGGGCGCCTCACGACCGTCTATTGTCATCGCGTCGGCACCGATCCTCTGAACGTATTCCGGATGGAGCGCGAACATCGGCCCGCCGACGAGAATCGCGAGGCCTCGGTTGCAAGTGGCATGCCTGACGGCAGTGACCGTGTCGCGCAGGCCGTCGAGGTGGCCCTCGGCGCCGATCGAAAACCCGATCGCGTCGAACCACTCGCTACCGACCAGCGCCGCCGCATCGGCGTTGGCGCCCCAGGCGCCCCCGGTCACGTCCCACCCCGCGCGTCGAAAGAACTCGGAGACCATCACCAACCCGAAGGTGTGCTGCTCGCCCGGAGTCGGCAGCAGCAGCACCCTGCGGCCATGGGAAGGGTGTTCAATGGTGCGCCCGAAGGCGGGACTCAATTCGCGCAGCACACGTTGCAGGCGGCCGAGGCCGACGGTCACGTCGGTGAAGCTGCAGAGGTCGTCGTCCCACAGGCCACCGAGAAATCGTGCGGTGGGGCCCAGCAGGTCGAGGTAGAGTTTTTCGATCGAGACACCGCGGGCGCGCAATGCGTCGACCGCCTCGAAGGCCTTGTCTTCGTCGTGCGAGAGCACGAGCTTGGCGAAGTTCACCACGTCTTCGTGCGTGATCGATTCGCCGCTGACGGGCGCCGGGCGCGCCACCCGCTCGGGCGCCGTGCGGTGCGCGAGCATCAGCCTCGGAATGATCTCCTGTTCGATGGTGCGAGCGAGCTTCGACAAACGCCCGTCGTTCGCCGCCTCGTCGCCGTCTCCGGAACCGAACTCACCGGCACTGTCCAGACCCAGGCATTCCGAGGCCATCCCACCTGGGGAATTGCCCTGTCTGGCCCGGTTGTCCTGCGGCGAACTCTTCATGCGTGTCTCCTCGCAAAGTCCCACGACCGGCCCGCTGCGCTGCTTCGGAATCCCGCGCTGGGTGGCGGCGCGCGCTGCAGTCTGAGCAAGAGGCACCGCCCGCGCCAGCCCCGGTAAGTTCCGGAAGTCCCGCGCGGGGTTGGTTCTACAACTGACAAGTGATGGCGTCAATCGGGGGCTCCCGTCCATGATGATCAATATAGTGTCATGTTTAATTTACGTCTAGACTAATTGACAGTTGCGGATCGCAGGTCTAGATTCGGCACCAACATGAGCGCAGTCCCACCGAAACCGATGTCGATTCCGGCGCCGCAGCCCGCTGCGCGCCGCCCGCTGTACACGCCGGAGGAGCGCAAACGGCGTGATGCCTCGGGCTGGACTCTCGTGCAGGGCCTGCTCGCGCCGGTCCAGTTCATGGTGTTCCTGGTGAGCCTGGGCCTGGTGCTGCGCTACCTCGCAACCGGCGAGGGCCACACCGCCGCCGCGGCCTCGGTGGTGATCAAGACGCTGACGCTCTACGCGATCATGATCACCGGCTGCATCTGGGAGAAAGTGGTCTTCGGCCGCTACCTCTTCGCGCCGGCCTTCTACTGGGAAGACGTGTTCAGCATGTTGGTGCTCGCGCTGCACACCGCGTATCTCGTGGCACTCTTCACCGATGCGTTCGGCGCACGCCAGCAGATGTATTTGGCGCTCGCCGCCTACGCCACCTATGCGATCAACGCGACGCAGTTTCTGCTGAAGCTGCGCGCGGCGCGGCTCGATCAGGCGCGGCAGGACCGGGCGTTGGCAGCAACGGGAGCCGCAGCATGAGCCCGGTGATTCCGATCACCTCGGTTGCTTCTGCCTCGGGAGGCTGCTCCGATGCACCCGTGCTGCGAGAACGCGGCCAGCGCGAAGTCTTCTGCGGGCTCACCGGCATCATCTGGCTGCACCGCAAGATCCAGGACGCCTTCTTCCTCGTCGTCGGCTCGCGCACCTGCGCGCACCTGATCCAGTCGGCCGCCGGCGTGATGATCTTTGCCGAACCGCGCTTCGCCACCGCCATCATCGACGAGCGCGATCTGGCCGGCCTGGCCGATGTCAACGAAGAGCTCGATCGCGTCGTGACTCGCCTGCTCACGCGCCGGCCCGAGATCAAGCTGCTGTTTCTCGTGGGCTCCTGCCCGTCGGAAGTGATCAAGCTCGATTTGTCGCGCGCGGCCTCGCGGCTCTCGCGCCACTTCTCGCCCGAGGTGCGGGTGCTCAACTACTCCGGCAGCGGCATCGAGACGACGTTCACGCAGGGGGAAGATGCCTGCCTGGCGGCGCTGGTGCCGAGCTTGCCGGCGACATCCGCCGACGCCCCGCCCTCGCTGCTTGTCGTCGGCGCGCTCGCCGATGTGGTCGAAGACCAGTTCGCGCGCCTCTTCGAACAGCTCGGCCTGCACGGCGTGCGCTTCCTGCCGCCGCGGCACGCCCACGAGTTGCCGGCGGTCGGCCCCGACACGCGCTTTCTACTGGCTCAACCCTTCCTGGCAGACACCGCCCGCGCGCTCGAAGAACGCGGCGCGCAACGCCTGGCCGCACCCTTCCCGCTCGGCGCAGAAGGCACGTCGCGCTGGCTGCAGGCGGCCACACGCGCCTTCGGCATCGCCGACGAGGTGTTCGAGCGCATCACCGCCCCTGGCCGTGCGCGCGCCGCCGCGGCGCTGGCCCGCCACCGTTTGCAGCTCGCCGGCAAGCGCGTTTTCTTCTTCCCCGATTCGCAGCTCGAAATCCCGATCGCGCGCTTCCTCTCGCGTGAACTCGACATGCAGCTCACCGAAGTCGGCTCACCCTACCTGCACCGCCAGCATCTGGCCGAAGAGCTTGCGCTGCTGCCGGAAGGCACCACGCTCTCCGAAGGCCAGCACGTCGAGAAGCAGCTCGACCGCTGCCGCGCCGCGCAGCCCGACATCGTCGTCTGCGGGCTCGGGCTGGCGAACCCGCTGGAGGCCGAAGGCTTCACCACCAAGTGGTCGATCGAACTCGTCTTCACGCCCATCCACGGCTACGACCAGGCCGGTGATCTGGCCGAGTTGTTCACGCGGCCGCTGCTGCGCCGTACCAAGCTGGCCGCCTGAAATGATGAAGCCCCCTCGCTCACTTCGTTCACTGCCCCCCGAGGGGGCGCGTCAGTACCTTCGGGCGGCCGGGCGGTACTCGACGGAGCCCCCTCGCTCACTTCGTTCACTGCCCCCCGAGGGGGCGCGTCAGTACCTTCGGGCGGCC
>JAMFRW010000219.1 GCA_026224975.1 Rhodoferax sp.
GACCTGAGCAGCCTACGCGCCTTGGCAGTTCCAGAGACTGCTGTGCATTCCACTGCTGTCGCTCGGACCAGCGAAACAAAGCAGGGGTGAAGGACGGCTTGTTGGCAGTCAGCGTGAGTTCGCCCGGCGCCGGCGACCGGCAGCAACCGCTGCGGAGTGGTCGCTGATCAACGCGCGGCGAACGCTTGCAGCGGTCCCAAACTCGCCGGAGGCGCCTAACCGCCCAACACCCAATCCCTACGCCGCCCACCCACCCACCAACTCGGCCGCAACATCCGCCGCCATCGCCGCCGCACTTCGCTCCCGCGCATCCCCCAACCCAGCCCCGCCCGGCAGCTCCAGCACCAGACGATCCCCGGCGGGGATCGTCTGCAGGCCCTTGGCCCGCAGCAGCGCGCCGGAGGCCAGGCGCACCACGCCGGCGGCGCCGTCACCGCCGCCCGATCGGCCGCGCGCCGGTGTTGCCACGCGTTCGTACATCGCCAGCACTTCGAACGCCGAGCCGTCGCGTGTGCCGACCTCCACCGTCTGGCCGAGCCCGCCGCGGTATCGGCCGGTGCCGCCGCTGCCGGGGCGCAGTTCCTTCTTCCAGATGACGATGGGTGCGCTGTGTTCGCTCACCTCGACCGGCATCGCGCGCACGCCGCTGGGGAAGGCGGTGGCGTCCAGGCCGTCCTGCCCCGGCCGCGCGCCGGCGCCGCCGCTGTTGAAGAACACGGTGTCGAAGGTCGCTGCGGCCGAACCAGGGGCGCGGCCGCGCAACTGCACGCTCCACAGGCACGACGAGCCTTCGGCCGGCACGCGGTGCGGCAGGGCCTGGTCCAGGCAGCCGAGCACCACGTCGGGCAGCATCTGGCCGATGACGTGGCGCGCGGCCACCGGTGAGGGGCGCTGCGCGTTGAGGATGCTGCCTTCGGGCGCGGTCACCACAAAGGGCAGCAGCGCGCCGTGGTTGTTGGGCACCTCGGGCGAGATGAGGCACTTGAGGCCGAACACGGTGTACGCGCGGCAGTAGTTCAGCACCACGTTGATGCCTTGTGGCACGGCGCCATCGGTGCCGGCATAGTCCACCGTCACCTGGTCTTCGGCGATGGTGAGCGTGGCGCGCAGCGTGATGGGTGTGTCGTAGCCGTCGATGGTCAGCGCGCTTTGCCAGGTGCCGCGGGGCAGGGCGGCAATGCGCTCGCGCGTGGCGGCCAGCGATTGCGCGAGGATGTAGTCGCCCAGCGCATCGAGGCTCTGCTGGCCGAACTCCCGCAGCATGGCCTTCAGCCGCCGCGCGCCGGTGTCGTTGCTGGCGATGTACGAGAGCACATCGCCTTCCACCTGCAGCGGCGTGCGCACGTTCTGCTTCAGGATGGCAAGCAGGTCTTCGTTGATCTGCCCGCGCGAGGCGAGCTTCATCAGCGGGATCTGCAGGCCTTCCTCGAAGATCGATCGGCCGTCCGGCCCCTGGCCGAGCCCGCCGATGTCCAGCTGGTGGCAGCAGCAGCCCAACAGGCCGACCACGCGGCCGTCCATCACGACGGGGCTCACGACGGTGATGTCGTGCAGGTGGCCGGCGGTGAGCCACGGGTCGTTGGTGATGTAGTGATCGCCCTCGGCCATCGTTCCGATCGGAAAGCGCGCGAGGAAGTGCTTCACGCCTTCGGCCATCGAGTTCACGTGGCCGGGCGTGCCGGTCACGGCCTCGGCGATCAGCCGGCCTTGCGTGTCGAACACGGCGGCCGAGAGGTCACCGGCATCGCGCACGGTGGTCGAGAACGCAGTGCGCATCAGCGCCTGCGCGGCTTCTTCGACGACGGAGATCAGGCGTGTCCACATCACCTGCAGGCGCAGGTCCTGGAGCGTGTCGTGGGCGGTGGAAGGGTTCATGGCGAGGTTCCTCGGGTCAGGCGGCGCGGCGTGTCATCACGATGTAGCCATGGCCATCGATGTGCGCATCGAAGGGCGGCGAGACGACGGTGGTGGTCTCGTCTTCGACGATCAGCGCCGGGCCGGCCAGCGTGTCGCCGGGGCTCAGCTCGGCACGGCGGTAGAGCGCGTGCGTGCGCACTTCGCCCAGGCCGGGGTCGAGCACTTCGCGGTAGCCGTGCGGCGCCACCGGGCGGCGCTGTGCGGGCTCGGCGATGCGCTCGACGGGCGGCTGCGCGGTGGCCACCGAAACGCGCCAGGTCAGGATCTCGATCGGCAGCTTCACCGCCAGGCCGCCGTAGTGCGCGCGGTAGGCCTGTTCGAACGAGGCGATCAGCACCGCGTTGTCATCGGTGGTGAGCGAACGGGCGGGCACGTCGATCGCGATCTCGTAGCCCTGGCCGCGGTAGCGCGCGAACGCGGTGCGGCGCTCCACGCGCGGCAGCTCGGCGTTGCCGTGGCGCACGATGGCGTGGGCTTCGGCCGTCATCGCATCGAGCAGCCTGTTGACGGCCGGGGCGTCGAAGGCATCGAGCTGCTGGTGCAGGCTGCGCGCGATCTCGTAGGCGATCGGCGCGCGCAGGAAGCCCACCGCCGAGCCCACGCCCGCGCTTCGCGGGATCACGACTTCGGCGATGCCGAGCTTCTCGGCCACGCGCGCGGCATGCAGCGGCGCGCAGCCGCCAAAGGCGACGAGCGTGCGCGAATCCAGCGTGAGGCCCAGCTCCACCGCATGCACACGCGCGGCGCTGGCCATGGCTTCGTCGACGATCTCGCTGATGCCCAGCGCCCTGAGGGGCGCTTCCTGGGACGCCCGCAAGGGCGCATCGTTCGACACCCGCGAGGGCAGCGCGTGCAGTGCGGCTGCGCAAGCCGCGCCATCGAGCTTCATCTTGCCGCCGGCAAAGGCATCGGCCGCGATGCGGCCCAGCGCCAGATCGGCATCGGTGACGGTGGGCTCGGCACCGCTGCGGCCGTAGCACGCCGGGCCGGGCTCGGAGCCGGCGCTCTTCGGGCCGACGGCCAGGCGGCCGGCGCCATCGATGCGGGCGATGGAGCCGCCGCCGGCGCCGATCTCGACCATCTCCACCACCGGGATTCGCAGCGGCAGCCCGCTGCCCTTGCGGAAGCGGTGTACCCGCGCCACCTCGAATACCTGCGAGCTTTGCGGCAGGCCGTTGTCGATGTAGCAGATCTTGGCGGTGGTGCCGCCCACATCGAGCGCCAGCATCTTGCCGATGCCGCGCTCGGCCGCCACGGCGGCGGCAAACAGCGCGCCGCCCGCGGGGCCGGATTCGACCAGCCGCACCGGGAAGCGCGCGGCGGTGTCCACCGTGGTCAGGCCACCCGAAGACAGCATCAGGAACAGCGGGCAATCGAAGCCGAGCGCGCGCAGCTTCTCGTCGAGCCGGCCGAGGTAGCTCGCGACCAGCGGCTGCACGTAGGCGTTGGCAGCCGTGGTCGAGAAGCGCTCGTACTCGCGCATCTCCGGCGAGACCTCGCACGAGAGCGAGAGCGTCACGCCCGGCAGCGCCTCGCGCAGCAGCGCCGCGGCGCGCTGCTCGTGCGCCGGGTTCACATAGCTGTGCAGGAAGGCCACGGCCACGCTCTGCACACCTTCGGCTTCGAAGAAGGCCGCGGCTTCGCGCACCGCGGCTTCGTCCAGCGGCAGCAGCTCGGTGCCATCGGCGGCGATGCGCTCGCGCACCGGCACACGCAGGCGGCGCGGCACCAGCGGCGGCGGCTTGTCCATCGCGATGTCGTACTGGTCGAAGCGGCTTTCGGTGCCCATCTCCAGCACATCGCGAAAGCCTTCGGTCGTGAGCAGTGCGGTCCTGGCGCCGCGGCGTTCGATGAGCGCGTTGGTGGCCAGCGTGGTGCCGTGTACCACCAGGCCCACATCCGCAGCGCCAAGGCCGGCCTCTTTCAACAGGATGGCGATGCCTTCGAGCAGCGCGCGCTCGGGCGCGTCGTAGGTGGTCAGCACCTTGGTCGAATGGCGCCGGCTGGGTGTCTCCAGCACCACGTCGGTGAAGGTGCCGCCGATGTCGGCGCCGATGCGCGCGAGGCCCGCAGAGGTCGATGCGTTCACGTCAGGCTCCGCATCACAGAAAGTCGCCCGGCGACTTCTCCAGCCGCGCGTAGAAGCGCTTCAGGTGCGTGCCCACATGCACCGGCTCGAAGTTCGCCTGGCCGCCGTCGCGCGCCACCAGTTCGGGCAGCGGCGCCACGACGGTGTTCTGGTCGGGGTTGAGGAAGAACGGGATCGAGAAGCGCTCCACGCCCGCCTTGTTGCGCACGCGGTGGTAGTTGGAGATGAACTGGCCGTTGGACCACCACATCATCATGTCGCCGATGTTGATGGTGTAGGCGCCCGGCACGGGTGGTGCAGAGATCCAGGTGCCGTCGCGGCGCTTCACCTCCAGCCCGCCCACGCTGTCTTGCGCGAGGATGGTCAGCGGCCCTTCGTCGGTGTGCGAGACGGTGTTCGACACCTCCACATCGGAGCCATCCGGAATCGGGATGTAGTAGAGCAGGCTGAGCTGGCAGATGGGCAGGTCGAAGTAAGCATCGAAGCGGTCCTCGGGCAGGCCCAGGCCGATGGCGAAGGCGCGCAGCAGGTCGCGCGAGAGCGCCAGCATGGCCCGGTAGTGCGTCTGGCAGGCTTCGCGAAACGCGGGCATGTCTTCGGGCCAGCGGTTGGGCCGGTTGAAGATCGGGTCGGGGTTCGGCACATCCGGAAAATCGGCCTGGATGCGGTACTGCTCGAAGAGCCGGCTGTTGCGGTCGAGCGCGCCCTCGCGCTTGGGCATCGGGATCCAGCCGCGGTACCACTGCAGCGTGGCCGCCGACTCGCGGCGCTCCTCGGCCGGTCGGTGGAAGAACGCTCTCGACTGGTCGAACGCATTCGAGAGCACTTGCGGCGGCACGTCGTGGCCCTTCAGGTAGAAGAAGCCGATGCGCTCGCAGGCGTTGGCGATCTCGGCCGCCACGGCATGCTTGCCGGCTTCTCCGCCATGGCGAAAGGGCGAGAAGTCGATGATGGGAATCTCGGCGAGGTCCACCGTCTTGGCGACGATGCTGTCCTCGACGCCTGCGTCGCTGCGGCTCATGGAGGTGTGTCCTTTCGGTGTCCGGTGTACCGGTGCCGGTGCGATGCGAAAGCGGGTGAACGCATGGCGCCGGGGTGGCATGTGGAGCGTCACGGTATCGGCAAGGCGCGGCCGGCGGGGTGCCTTTTGCGTCATCACCGGTTGCGCAAACGGCTACAAGCCAGGCGCCTGTCTGCGGGCAAGATGGCCACCATGCCTCGCACCGCCACGCTGCCGCCGAACCCGCCCGATGCCCCGCGCTTCGGCCGGCGCGGCGCGCTGGCCGCGCTCGGCGCATTGCCGCTGCTGGGCCTGGGCGCGCTCTCCTTCCACGTGCTGGCGCCGGGCGGCGCGGCATCTTCCGCAAGAGGTCTCATGAAGTTCGACCACCAGCTCGGCTGGGTCAAGGGCATCCAGTTCGGCGGCTACCTCGCGGCGCTCGATCTCGGCTACCTCGCCGAAGAAGGGCTGGACGTGAACTTCGTGGCCGGCGGCCCCGGCACCGACTACCGCACGCTGGTCTCCAGCGGGCGCGCGCTGGTGAGCGAGAGCAATGTCGCCGGCATGATCGACGGCTATCTGCGCGGCCAGCCGCTGGTGGCCTTTGCCGCGGTGATGCAGCGCGATCCCGGCGCGATCATGAGCCCGGCCGACCGGCCCATCCGCTCGGTGCACGACATGATCGGCAAGACGCTCGGCGTGCCCGGCAGCGTGCGCGCGCAGCTCGTGCCGCTGATCCGCCGTGCCGGCATCGACCCCGACAGCATCCGCCTCGTGCCGGTCGGCAGCGATCCCTCGCTGCTCGCTTCGGGGCAGGTCGATGGCTACTACAGCTGGTCGACCACTGCGGTGCCGGCGCTGCGCAAGATCGGCTTCGAGCCGCATTGGCTGCACGTGTCCGACCTCGGCGTGCCCGGCTACGGCCAGGTGCTGATCGCACGGCGCGACACGCTGGCGCAGCACCGCGACGTGCTGGTGCGCTACACGCGCGCGCTGGTCCGCGGCTGGCGCTGGGTGGTCGAGCATCCGGCCGAAGCCGCAGAGATGATCGTGCGCCGATACGCGCCGCCGGGCACCGACCTGCACGAGCAGCAGGCGCAGGCCGAGATGATGCGCGACTACATCACCACCGGCGACGCCAGTACGCACGGCCTGCTGTGGATCGACCCGGCGGTCTTCGAGAAAGCCGTGGTGATGGGCCGCGAGGCGGGCAGCGTGCCGGCCGATGCGCAGGTCGATGTCTCGCGGCTCGTCACGCAGGACATCGTGAAAGCCGCGGCGGCACGACGGTGACATTCCCGAACCGCCCCGTCGCCCAAACAGCACCCCGGCCGGCGCGCGCCTCCGATAGCCTGAGCCCGTTCACCGAAAGCGCTCCATGACCGGCCTCGACATCCAGCACGTCTCCAAGTCCTTCGCTCTCGACGGCCATGCCGTTCCCGCGCTCGCCGATGTGAGCCTCGGCCTGCAAGCCGGGCAGTTCGGTGCGCTGATCGGCCCGTCGGGTTGCGGCAAGTCGACGCTGCTGCGCATGGTGGCCGATGTGTTCGCGCCGACGGCCGGCAGCATCGCCATCGACGGCGCGCCGCCGCAACAGGCGCGGCGCGACCACCAGATCGGCTTCGTGTTCCAGGAGGCGACGCTGCTGCCCTGGCGCAGCGTGCTCGACAACGTGCGCCTGCCGCTCGAACTCCTCGGCAAGGCGGGGCGCGCACCGGCGCGCTCGCCCGAAGAACTGGTCCGGCTCGTCGGTCTGGCGGGTTACGAACATGCGCGGCCATCGCAGTTGTCGGGCGGCATGCAGCAGCGCTGCGCCATCGCGCGGGCGCTGGTTGCGTCGCCCAAGATCCTGCTGCTCGACGAGCCTTTCGGCGCGCTCGACGAGGTGATGCGCTACCGCATGAACTTCGAGCTGCTGCGCATCCGCGCCGAAACCGGCACCACCGCGCTGATGGTCACGCACTCCATCGAAGAGGCGGTGCTGATGGCCGACCGCATCTTCGTCTTCGCGGCCAGGCCGGGCCGCATCGTCGAGACGATCGAGGTCGACATGCCGCGCCCGCGCCGGCTCGCGACCATGGACGACCCGCGTTTCAACGCCACGGTGGACCGCGTGCGGCGCGCGCTGTTCGGCCAGTTGCCGGACGCACTCGACCACGAACTCGACCCCTCACTGGCGCACGAGCATGCGTAGCGCACGCTGGCTGCTGCTGCTGCCGCTGGCGGTGTTCGCGGCCTTGCTCGCAGGCGCCGAAGCCTGGGTCGCACACGGCGGCGCGCCGATGACCTTGCCGCGCCCTTCCGACGTGCTGCGCCTCTTGTGGACCGAGCACGCGGTGCTGGCGGGCCAGCTCGGCGTGACCGTGCTGACCGCCGCCTGCGGCTTCCTGCTGGCGCTGGCGATCGCGCTGGCCGTCGGCTTCGCGGTGTATGCGATGCCGCGCAGCGAAGGGGCGGTGCTCACCGTGGGCGCGGTGCTCAGCAGCATCCCGATGATCGCGATCGCACCCATCCTCAGCGTGTGGCTGGGGCTGACGCTCGGCACGCGGGTGCTGATCACGGTGGTGATCTGCGTGTTCCCGATGCTGGTCTCGGTGGTGCAGGGCCTGCGCGAAAGCAAGGCCGGCGAGCAGGAGCTGTTCACCGTGCTGGCGGCGTCGCCGTGGCAGCGCTTTCGGTTGCTGGCCCTGCCGAGCGCGGTGCCGCTGCTCATCGTGGGCCTGAAGATCAGCGCGCCACTCGCCGTGCTCGGCGCCCTGATCGGCGAATGGAACGGCGCCGAGACCGGCCTGGGCGTGGTGATGCTGAACGCGATGTTCGGCCTGCAGGTGCAGCGCCTCTGGGCGACGGTGCTGATCGCCTGCGCGGTCTCGTCGCTGGCCTATGCCTACATCTGCCTGGTCGAGCGCGTGGCGGGTTACGACCGTGCGCCGCTGCCGGAAGCATCATGAGCGTGGCCGAGATGCACCCTCCTGCCGTGACTGCCGCGAGCGCCGACCCCGTGGGCAGCGCCACGGCACTGGCAGCCCGGCGGCCTGCGCGCGGCGTGCCGATCGGTGGCGCGCTGGCATTGACGGCGCAGCGCCTCGCGGGTTATGCCGCGGTGATCGCCGCGGTGGCGTTGCTGTGGCA
>JAMFRW010000220.1 GCA_026224975.1 Rhodoferax sp.
AAAGGAGTACCGGCCTATCTCGTTTGCACTGTGTCCCAGCCTTCATCAGGCGCCGATCTCAAGTCGGCTCGAAAAGTCCTCGGGACATCCGGCGTCCGAACGCCCGGAATAGCGGCGGACGTAACACTCGTCCAGTTCCGCCGCGTCGAGCAGGAGTTGCTCGATGCGGAGAGCAGTGCGCCCGTGCGCGCGCCGCAAGCGGCACACAGCGCGTCCGCTTCCGCTTCCGCTTCAGCATCAGCATCAGCGACGGTCCTTGGCGTATTCCAGCCCCGTTGCCCACGCATCGCGCATGCGCCCCAGCAGTTCGCGAGGGATGCGTTCATCCGCCTGGGCCTCGAGCAGCGCTTGTTGCATCCCTCGAGCGATGCGGCGCAGGACTGCGGCCGGCGCGGAGACGTTGCAAACCTTCGAGCCGAAGACGAGCAACTCCTCGGTCGTCGGGTAGGTCTTGTTCCGGTGCTTTCCCGCGAAGAGCTTGAGCGCAAGGGTTCGGTCCTCGAGCTCCGGGCCTCCGTTGTAGCGGGTGTACCTGTAGATGGCAGTGGTGACGACGTCGAACATCGGGGCCAGCCACACGTCTTGCGGAGTGCGGTAGAGCACCCCGAAGTTCTTGAGGTGTGCGTCGCCGTTTCTGACCATGATGGAGAACGCGACCTGCGCGAAGAATCGGTCGAGATCGACCTGCGGCAGTTGCAGCTGCTTGAGCAGTTCTGCAATCCGCTGGTAGCTGCCGTGGTACTTGCGGTCCGACAGCGTGTCGCGCACTCGTTGTCCGGAGAGCGCCGCGATGTCTTCGAACCCGAGGCGCTCGACCGATCGGTCTTTTCGAAGGACTGCGTCGAAGCGCTCGAGCACGAGCATTTTGCCGTCGTTCGACAAGTCGAATACGGGCGTGTCGATGCCGCCCTGATTGGCCGCCCGCAAACAGAGGTACTCGTTTGCGGCCAACCCAGGGTAGGCGTCGCTGGCAGCTTTCACGATGAGGGTGGGAATCGGTACCGTCATCCGCGCCTCGGGGACCATGATTTTCGGTTGCACACCCGCAATGCCGGAACCGGAACTCAGGTAGGCCATCACAAGGTCATCGAAAACCTCAGGCGTGTATCGGGTGTCGAGCAGGAACTCCTTGGTCAACGGTGTCGCGACAGGTGGCACGTCCGCGCCAGGAATGCGGTATCCCAGTCGGCCGATACCGTTGTCACCGATGAGGGCGAGCAGGTGCATCGCCGTCGTTTGCTGCTTCGGGAACAGCGCACGAATGCGCATGAACAGATCGCCCTCCGGAAGGTTCTGGTCCATCGGTGCAAAGAGGTCTCCGTCTGTCCACGTCAGCTTCTCCGCCGCGGGCATCAAGAGCGCGACCGACGGCTGCTGCGCGGTCGCCGTCAGGTATCGGAACTCGTAGGTGGACGCTTTGAGGAGTTGTCCGGCGCTCGGACGGTCGCCGATGGAGACGTCCAGCTGCGGGATGCGTTCAGGAAGCATCGTCGTCCTTGTTGAACGCCGCTGCCACCTGCGCCATCGACGGAAGACCTGCCGGCACAATGTGCATCACGAGATTGAGCGCACGCAGAACATCGAGCAGCGTGGACACCGAGGCCTCTTGGCCGCCCTCGAGCCGGTAGACCACTTCACGCACTCGCCCGGCGCGTTCCGCGACGGCCTTCTTGCCTAGGCCGAGTTCTTCCCGTCGGCTGCGCAACAGGTCACCGAGTTCTGAAGGAAGCCTAGGAGTGTCAGTCATGGCTTGCATAATAACGATCTGGATACGATTGTGCAAGCCAAGGCAGACAGTGCGCCACTTCGTCAACCATCGAGCCTGTCGCAGCGCTAGAGGTGGACAAGGGCTATTCCCACACCTGGAGCGAATTCCTCGACGGGTTGAGCAGCGAGAAGGCGTGTTTGCCTTATCTGGAGCGTCTGCGTTGGCCGCAGCGGTTCGCGTGCCAAAGTTGCGGCAGCAGCGGCGAACCTCATCGTTCGAGCCGTCAGGCCCGATGTGCTGCGGCGGTAGCGCGGCAGGCCCACCTCCGCGTACGCGGCCTCCAGCCCCTCGGGTGTCGAACCCTGCACGCCCCCTTCGATCGGCAGGGCATCGCCCTCGATCTTCTCCCTCGGTTGCTCCTTCGACACGCGGGGCATGTCGGCCAGCGGCGTGATGCGACCGGCATCCTCGAAAACGTCGACGGCGGGCAGCACCGCGCGCTGCTGTTCCTGTTCGGCACCGGTGCGGAGCACTTGCATGTTGTCGCTCACGGTGGATTCGCCTCATGGATTGGCGCGCGTCACTCACCGTCGACCGCTTCCGCGCTCCCGTCGACGAGTGCCGCGTTCTGCTGCCTCGCTTGGTGCGGTCGAAGCCACCTCGGGCGCGAGGACCGGCTGCCCGTCGACCCAGTTGCATTGCCGCTCGCGGCGAAGCGCTACGAGACGACGGCGCTGTCTGGTTGGTTTTCGGTTTTGCTCGACACCGGTCCCGACGCCTGGGGTCGGCGGTCGGCAGGGTCGGGTCGTCGGTGGGCGGCGACGCTGGAGTGAGCGCCGGTCTACCTGCTGGACGAGGTGCGCACGTCGAGGCGTGCCGGATCGGTCGGCCCGCCCGGCGATCCGCGGGACAGTGGTCACGGCGGAGGAGGCTGGTCGCACATGAGGGCGCTGTCCACCGCGCTGCTGCGGATGGATGGGAACACGCCGACCGCGTCTGCGCCTCATACAGGCCGTGCCCCGTTTCTGGTGCATGCGGGGCGGTTCGACCAACCGTGCAGGGGCTGCGTCGGGCGACCGGAGAAAAAGCACGCCCGAGGGACGACGCGCGATTGGTATCCGAAACGGTATCCGAAATGGGTGCAAGGTCACTTTAGTTAGTGACCGCTATCGCGATGGTGGCTTGAAACCTGGTGCCGGCTGTCGGAATCGAACTGACGACCTTCCGCTTACAAGGCGGGTGCTCTACCAACTGAGCTAAGCCGGCGTGGACGGCCGCCGCGGTTGCGGTGGCCGATCAGGGGCGAAAGTATACGTGCCACCCGGTGGCGTCCGGTGTGGTATGTAAGGAGGCGCGTTACTTGACGCGCTTGAGCGATGGCCTGCCGCCGCCCGGGGGCGGCTCCGGCGCCGGCGGTTCCGGCGCATCGGAGGCGGTGTCGGGCTTCGGCGCCGAAGATGCCTCGGTCAGGGCGAGCTTGGGTCCCCGCGGCGGGGTGAGAACGGCCGGTGTTTCGACGCTCGTGAGCGCACCCGGGCCGGCCTGGCTTTCGACTGGCATCGGGAACGCCATGCCTTGCCCGTTTTCGCGCGCATAGATCGCAATCACGTGGTCGACCGGCACGCTGATCTCGCGCGAGCTGCCGCCGAAGCGCGCCTTGAACTCGATGGTCTCGTTGCCGAGCTTGAGCGCACTCGTCGCTTCGAAGCCGACGTTGAGCACGATCTCGTTGTTCTTGACGTATTCGGTGGGCACTTGCACATGGGCGTCGACGAACACCGCCAAGTACGGCGTGAAGCCGTTGTCGGTGCACCAGTCGTGCAGGGCACGAATCAGGTACGGCCGGGTGGACGTACCCGACGTGGCAGGGGCGATCGGTGGCGAGCTCATGGTGATCGGTTTTGCCGCGATTACTTGCGCATGACCTTTTCGGACGGCGTGAGCGCTTCGATGTAGGCCGGGCGCGAGAAGATGCGTTCGGCGTACTTCAGGAGCGGCACGGCGTTCTTCGACATGTCGATGCCGTAGTAGTCCAGGCGCCACAGCAGCGGCGCGATGGCCACGTCGAGCATCGAGAAGTCGTCGCCCAGCATGTACTTGTTCTTCAGGAAGATCGGCGCGAGCTGGGTGAGCCGGTCGCGGATCTGCGAGCGCGCTTTTTCCAGCTGCTTGTCGGTGCCCTTCATGCCGCGAGATTCGAGCATGTTGACGTGCGCGAACAGCTCTTTCTCGAAGTTGAAGAGGAAGAGGCGCACACGGGCGCGCGCCACCGGGTCGCCCGGCATGAGCTGCGGGTGCGGAAAGCGCTCGTCGATGTACTCGTTGATGATGTGCGACTCGTACAGGATCAGGTCGCGCTCGACCAGGATCGGCACTTCGTTGTACGGGTTCATCAGCGCGATGTCTTCGGGCTTGGCGAAGAGGTCGACATCGCGAATCTCGAAGTCCATGCCCTTTTCGAACAGGACGAAGCGGCAACGGTGCGAGTAGGGGTCGGTCGTTCCGGAGTAAAGCACCATCATGGTGACGGCTCCTTTCTAAAAGCTGGGGTTCACGGGATCGTGGCCGGAACCCGGGTCACAAAATGCAAACGCAGTGGGCGAGCCTTCTGGGCATCCCACTGCGCGCTGTGCCCACCGACTTTTCAGGCGGCGGCGGGCGGAGACAACATCACTTCACATCTTTCCAGTAGGAGGCATTCAGGCGCCAGGCGAAAACGCTGAGCACGCCGAGGAACATCAAGACCCACACGCCGATCTGCACGCGCTTGTCTTGCGCGGGCTCGCTCACCCACTGCAGGTAGGCGACCAGATCGGCCACGGCTTCGTCGAACTGGTGCTCGTCGAGCTTTCCCGGCGCGAGCTGCTCGAAGCCATCGAAACGGTGAACGGACTCGGCCGGGTTGTGCGGGTTCTTCTCTTCGACGAACCTGGCGTGGCGCTGGCCTTGCAATTCCCACAGCACGTTCGGCATGGCGACATCGGGGAACGCGAGGTTGTTCCAGCCGGTCGCCTTGGTGTCGTCGCGGTAGTAGCTGCGCAGGTAGGTGTAGAGGTAGTCGGCGCCACTGCCCTTGGAGAGGTCGGCGCGCGAGCGGGTGATCACCGAGAGATCGGGCGGCTGCGCGGCGAGCCAGTCCTTGGCCTGCTTGGGATCGAGCGAGACCTTCATGGTGTCGCCGACCTTGTCGGTCGCGAACAGCAGGTTCTTCTTGATCTGGTCTTCGGTCAGGCCGATGTCGCGCATGCGGTTGTAGCGCATGTAGGCGGCCGAGTGGCAGTTGAGGCAGTAGTTGACGAAGAGCTTGGCGCCGTTTTGCAGCGAGGCCACGTCGGTCATCTTCTCGACGGGGAACTTGTCCCAGGCCATGCCGCCTTCGTTGGCCGACGCGACCGAAACCCAACCAAACGTCGCCGACAGTGCAATCGACAGGGAGCAGAGGAATTTTTTCATTTGTGTTCGAACTCCGGCGGGCGCGTCAGTGGGCAGCGAAGGTCACGCGGTCCGGAACGGGCTTGAAGCTGCCCAGACGGCTCCACCACGGCATCAGCAGGAAGAAGCCGAAGTACACCAGCGTTCCCACCTGGGACACATAGTTGCCGACGGCCGAAGGCGGTTGCGCGCCGAGGTAACCGAGCGCCAGGAAGAAGACGACGAACACGGCGTAGACATACTTGTGCCAGCTTGGGCGATAGCGGATCGACTTGACCAGGCTGCGATCGAGCCAGGGCAGGAAGAACAGGATGATGACCGCGCCACCCATCACCACCACGCCCCAGAACTTGGCGTCGAAGGTCTTGAGCAGCAGCACGCCGAACACGCAGGCGACCAGCAGCACCAGCTTGCCGTTGGCCTTGAAGCCACCCCAGAGCAGGCCGACGACGCCGGCGATCGCGATGATGATCGAGAGGATGTTGACCATCACATCGGTTGTCGCGCGCAGCATCGAATAGAACGGCGTGAAGTACCAGACCGGGGCGATGTGCGCCGGCGTCTTCAGCGGGTTGGCTTCGATGAAGTTGTTGAACTCCAGGAAGTAGCCGCCGCCTTCGGGCGCGAAGAACACGACCGCGCTGAAGATCATCAGGAACACGCAGACGGCGAAGATGTCGTGCACGGTGTAGAAAGGCTGGAACGGTATGCCGTCGAGCGGAATGCCGCGAGCGTCTTTCTTGGCCTTGATTTCAACGCCGTCGGGGTTGTTCGAACCCACTTCGTGCAGCGCGATGATGTGCGCGGCCACGAGCCCCAGAAGCACCAGCGGCACGGCGATCACGTGGAAGCTGAAGAAGCGGTTCAGCGTGGCGTCGCCCACCACATAGTCACCGCGGATCAGCAGCGCCAGATCGGGGCCGACGAAGGGCACGGCTGCGAACAGGTTGACGATCACCTGCGCACCCCAGTAGCTCATCTGGCCCCAGGGCAGCAGGTAGCCCATGAAGGCCTCGGCCATCAGGCACAGGAAGATGCCGCAACCGAAGATCCAGACCAGCTCGCGCGGCTTGCGGTAGCTGCCGTACATCAGCCCGCGAAACATGTGCAGGTAGACGACGATGAAGAACGCGCTGGCACCGGTGGAGTGCATGTAGCGGATCAGCCAGCCCCAGGGCACATCGCGCATGATGTATTCGACCGAGGCGAAGGCCATGGTCGAATCGGGTTTGTAGTGCATCACCAGGAAAATACCGGTGACGATCTGGATTACCAGCACCAGCATGGCCAGCGAGCCGAAGATGTACCAGAAGTTGAAGTTCTTCGGCGCGTAGTACTCGGACATGTGTTCGGAGTACAGCTTCGAGAGCGGGAACCGGTTGTCGACCCAGTTCAGCAGCTTTTGCGGCGCCGTCGCGTTGGCGGGCGCTTCGTGGTATTCGGCCATTCGTTTCTACTCCTGACGGCGGCGTCTTGGTGCCTGAGGGTTCGCTGGGGATTCGCTGGGGTCCTGCTACTTCTTGCAGCGCAGCTCAGGCTTTTTTCTTGTCTTCGCCGATGATGATCCTGCTGTCGGACAGGAACATGTACGGCGGCACCTCGAGGTTGTCGGGGGCCGGCTTGTCCTTGAAGACGCGGCCCGACATGTCGAAGGTGGAACCGTGGCAGGGGCACAGAAACCCGCCTTCCCAGTCGTTGGGCAAGGAGGGCTGCGCGCCGGGCGTGAACTTGTCGCTGGGCGAGCAGCCGAGGTGGCTGCAGATGCCGACGACGACGAGGTATTCGGGCTTGATCGAGCGCCAGTCGTTGCGCGCGTATTCGGGCGTGGTCGCGAAGTTGGTGCGCTCCGATTTCGGGTCGGCCAGTTCCCTGTCGACCTTGGGCAGCTCGGCCAGTTGCTCGGGTGTGCGGCGCACGATCCAGACCGGCTTGCCGCGCCATTCGACCGTCATCTTCTCGCCGGGCTTCAGGCCGCCGATGTCGGCCTCGACGGCAGCACCGGCGGCGCGGGCGCGCTCGGACGGCTGAAAACTGCTCACGAAGGGCACGGCAACAAAGCCGGCACCGACAGCACCGGCACAACTGGAAGCAATGATCCAGGTGCGTTTGCTGCTGTCGATTTGCTGCTCACTCATGGGATTCCTCGGAACTTGACTTCAGATCAGGGCCAACCCGTGATTCTAACGGACGTGTCAAGGTGCACGTACCTGTGTTGCAGCAGCCTCGCCACAGGTGAGCCGCAGCTAGACTTGGCCGCGCCGGACCGTACCGGACAAAGCGGCATCGACGCAGATCGGCGCGCCCCATACCTCAACAGGAGTGAGCAGCATGAGTTTTTCGAGCGAGTTCAAGCAATTTGCGATGAAGGGCAACGTCGTCGACCTCGCGGTCGGCGTCATCATCGGCGCGGCGTTCGGCAAGATCGTCGATTCGGTCGTCAAGGACCTGATCATGCCGGTAGTCGGCCGCATCTTCGGCGGGCTCGATTTTTCGAACTACTTCATCCTGCTCGCCAACCCTCCCGCCGGCTACAACGGGCCGATGACCTACGAAGCGCTCGCCAAGGCCGGCGTGCCGCTGTTCGCCTACGGCAACTTCATCACCGTGGCGATCAACTTCATCATCCTCGCCTTCATCATCTTCATGATGGTCCGCCAGATCAACCGGCTGAAGAAGAACGAACCGGCGCCCCCGGCACCGGCCACGCCGGAAGATGTGATGTTGCTGCGCGAGATCCGCGACGCGCTGAAAAAATAGTCCGCCTTCACGGGGCAATGGCTCACGGTTACAGCAGGAAACGATGCAAACGGCGGGTAATTGCTGTCCTTTTTTGCAGGTAGCGGCTTTCGCCAGACGCTACCCTGTGATCCCCACGTGAACTTTCACCGCGTGGCGCCAACCCGCGCGAGATGACCCCGACCGATCCCCGACTGCCCGCCGCCCTCGATGCGGCCGTGACCCTGATCCAGACAACCGCGTTGTCGGTGGCGGGCCGGGTGTCGGAATCGCTCGGCACTGCGGCACAGTCGAGCGCACGCATCGCCGAACGCGACCTGCTCAATTCGTCGCAGTTCGAGTTGCGGCGCAACATGGGCACCTTCCACGTCGTCTTCAAGGAAGCGCTGCGCGAGAAGATCGACCAGGATCTCGCCCCGCGCGACGACAGCCGCAAGAAGCTCGCTGCCGCCGATTGGCAAACGCTCAGCCTCGTCGGCGACCATGAGGTCGAAGAGCGCATGTTCGCCGACCGCATCGGCCAGTTGATCTCGCACGAAGCAGACAGCGAGTTGCGCGAGCTGGCGTCTTACATGGGCACCTTGCTCGGCATCTGCCGCGCCGACCAGGATCGCAACCCGCTGCGCGCCGAAACGCTGGGCACGGCGCTGTACCGCGCGATCGAATCGGTTTCGGAGCAAACAGAAACGCGCAAGCTGCTCGCCCGCGACCTGGGCTCGGCCATGGCGCGTGCCATGCCGGCGTGTTATGCGCAGATCCTGCGTAACGTGCAAAACCGCGGCGTGCAGCCGGTGGTGCTGACGGTGCGCGGCGTCGATGGCCCTGGCCATCATCTACCCGGGCTCAACTCGGCCTACACGCCACTCAGCACCACGGGCAGCCAGCCGGGCGATTTCGATCCTTCGTCGATCACCTCGCACGGCAGCACGACGCACGGCTCGGGGCACAGCAGCCGCATGGACGCGGCCAGCGGCTACAGCCGGCGCGATTCGCGCCCTTCTTCCTCCTATTCCTCGCCCGCTCACACCTCTGCCTCGCCCATGTCTTCGACGCTGGGCGGCGGGCCGTCGACCTTCGGGCGTTCGCGCCATGGCACAAGCGCCCTGGCGAGCAACCCGGCCGATGTGCAACTGATGGCGCTGCTGCGCCGCTTGACAGTGCTGGCGAGCCGCCCCGGCGAACTCGACGCGCTGGAGCGTGCGTCCGGCCACGGCGATCTGCGCGGCGCTGGCGGCTTCCGTGACGGCTCGGCATCCGCCCGCGCGTACGCCACGCCACACCATCATCAGCACATCGCGACCGAATTCGATTCCGGCCGCGATGCGCACGGCGCGAACCCCGGCCACGACAACGGCCCGGGCGCAGCCAGCGGCGGCATGATGGCCGTCAACCTCATCCACGCCCATCGCGAAGAGTTGTTCAAGGCCTCGCCCGGCCAGCTCGACCACATGGTGATCGACGTGGTCGGCAGCCTCTTCGACCAGATCCTGTCGGACGCGCGCGTGCCGCCGCAAATGGCGCGCCAGATCGCGCGCCTGCAACTGCCGGTGCTGCGCGTCGCCTTGAGCGATTCGAGCTTTTTCTCGTCGCGCCGGCACCCGGTGCGGCGCTTCGTCAACCGCATTGCGTCGCTCGCCTGTGCGTTCGACGATTTCGACGAAGGCGCCGGCCAGCAGTTTCTGGAGCGGGTGCGCGAGCTGGTGCAGGAGATCGTCGATGGCGACTTCGACCAGATCGATCTCTACAGCGCCAAGCTGGCCGCGCTCGAAGGTTTCATCGGCGAGCAGACCAGCGTCGAGGTCAAGAAGAGCGGCACTGCGGCGACGCTGGAGAGCAAGGAATCGGAGCTGCGCATCCAGCAGCGCTACATGCAGCAGTTGCAGGAGGCGCTGCAGCCCATCGCCCTGCCGCAGTACCTGCGCGATTTCATCCCGCAGGTGTGGAGCCAGGCGCTGGCGCTGGCCTCGCGGCGCGATGGCCCCACCTCCGACCGCGCGCAGCGCTTCCGGCGTGCCGGGCGCGACCTGATCATGAGCGTGCAGCCCAAGGGTTCGCCGGTGCTGCGCAAGAAGTTCCTCATGCAGCTCCCGCCGCTGATGAAGGACCTGAACGAAGGCATGCAGCTCATCGGCTGGCCGGAGCCTGCCCAGCGCGAGTTCTTCGGCAAGCTGATGCCGGCGCATGCGGAGTCGCTCAAAGGGCAGCCCATGTCCGAGCTCGACTACAACATGATGGCCAAGCAGCTCGAAGGCATCTTCGGCGTGCAGGTGAACAGCGCTGATGCAGCGGCATCCACCGAACCGTTGCCGCCTGTTGCCGATGCCGTCGTCGCGCAGCGCTTCTCGCCGGAAGAAGCCCGCCGCGTCGGCCTGGTCCAGGAAAGTTCGGTCGACTGGTCGGGCAACGTCGACATCGACTTGAGCGAAGGCGCGCAGGAAGACGAAACCGAGGCCACCGCAGAAGCTGCCGAGTCGTCGTCACTCGACCTCGGGCTCGACATCGATCTCTCCAACGCAGAACCGCCCGAGCCCATGCGCGGCCCGCAGTTGATCGACCACATCAAGCTCGGCTTCGCCTACCAGATGCACCTGAAGGACGAGTGGCAGAAGGTGCGGCTCACGCACGTGAGCGCCGGCCGCAGCTTCTTCGTCTTCACGCGTGGCAAGAAGCACCAGGAAACCATCTCGATGACCTCGCGCATGCTCTCGCGCATGTGCGAAACCGGCCGCATGCGCGCCGTCGAAAGCGCCTACCTGATGGAGCGCGCAACGCACCGGGCGCGCAAGCAGTTGGCGGCGTTGAGGTCGAAGACGCGGGTTTGAGGCGCTGACGACGCCAGCCGCATCGTTCGTCAGACGTAACTCAACCCGAAATCAGGCGCCGCGCCATCCGCAACGCCGCAGCCAGGCTGGATTCATCGGCTTGACCCGTGCCGGCGATGTCGAACGCCGTGCCGTGATCCGGGCTGGTGCGCACGAAGGGCAAACCCAGCGTCACGTTGACGCCGTTCTCCACGCCGAGGTACTTGACCGGGATCAACCCGTGGTCGTGCGTCATCGCGACAACGATGTCGAACTCTCCCGGATGATCGGCCGTGTTTCGGGCGCGCATGAACACCGTGTCGGGCGCGAACGGGCCTTGTGCATCTATGCCTTCGGCGCGCGCTGCGGCGATGGCCGGGCCGATGATCGTCGTCTCCTCGTCGCCGAACAAACCGCCCTCGCCCGCATGCGGGTTCAGACCGGCGACGGCGATGCGCGGCGCCGGCTGGCCCCAGCGCGCAGCGCTGCGGTGGGCGATGCGCAGGGTTTGCAGCACGGCATCAAAGGTCACCGCGTCGATGGCATTGCGCAGCGAGAGATGGATCGTCACCAGCACCGTGCGCAGTTCGTCGTTGGCCAGCATCATGCGCACCGGCGGCGGCTCCGCGCCGGGCTCGGCCGCCAACGCCTGCAGCATCTCGGTATGGCCGGGGTACGGCACGCCGGCGGCATGCAGCGCCTCCTTGTGGATGGGCGCGGTGACGATCGCGGTGATCTCGCCGGCGGTCGCCAGGCGGACCGCTTGGGTGATGCAGGCCGCCGCGGCGGTGCCGGCGCGTGCGTCGATCTGGCCAAGCAGCGCGTCGCCCAGGTCGGCGGGGATGCCGTCGGCCTGCAGCACCGGGATGCAGTTCGGTGGCACGTCGAAAGTGTCGGCCGCACACTCGATGCGTGCCACGGCCAACATACCACCGGTCGATTTCGCGGCGCGGCGCATCACGGCCACATCACCGAGCACGAAGCAGCCAGCGGCCACTTGATCGGACGAATCGGCGTCGGCGCGAAACAGCTTGGCGATGATCTCCGGCCCGATGCCGCAGGCGTCGCCCATGGTGATCGCGAGCGGCCGGGCGGTGGCAGAAGAAGAGGATCTCATCCCGCTATTGTGGCCAGCCGCCGGATAATTGCGGGATTACCAGAACCCTCTTCATGCGCAAAACCTGGATCCTCTTTTCGCAAGCCGTCACCGTCGCGGTGGCGATGCTGTTCGTCGTCTCCACGCTCAAGCCCGAATGGCTGCAGCGCCAACCGGGCGCGGCCTTGCCCAACATCGTGTCGATCGCCACCTCGCCGTCGCCGCAAACGGCGGCGAGTGGCGCCGGCGCGGTAGCGACGAGCTACGCGGCCGCGGCCAAGAGCGCGCTGCCAGCCGTCGTCAGCATCACCGCCAGCAAGACGCCGGCCGGCAACCCTCGCGGCAGCGACCCGTTCTTCCAGTTCTTCTTCGGTGACCGCATGCGCCAGCAGCAGGAGCCGCAGGTCGGCCTCGGCTCGGGCGTGATCGTCTCGCCGCAGGGCTACCTGATCACCAACAACCACGTGATCGAAGGCGCCGACGACATCGAAGTCGCCCTCAGCGACGGCCGCCAGGCGCGCGCCAAGGTGGTGGGCGCCGACCCGGATTCCGATGTGGCTGTGCTCAAGATCGAGCTCGACAACCTGCCCGCCATCACCTTCGGCAACATCGACAACGCGCAGGTGGGCGATGTGGTCCTCGCCATCGGCAACCCGTTCGGCGTGGGCCAGACGGTGACGGCCGGCATCATCAGCGCACTCGGCCGCAACCAGCTCGGCATCAACACCTTCGAGAACTTCATCCAGACCGATGCGGCCATCAACCCGGGCAATTCGGGCGGCGCGCTGGTCGATGCCGGCGGCAACCTGCTGGGCATCAACACCGCCATCTTCTCGCGCACCGGCGGTAGCCTGGGCATCGGCTTTGCCATCCCGGTGAGCACAGCGCGGCAGGTGATGGAAGGCCTGATCAAGGACGGCCAGGTCGTGCGCGGCTGGATCGGTGTCGAGCCGCGCGACCTCACGCCAGAGATCGCGCAGACGCTGCGACTGCCAATCAAGGAAGGCGTGCTGATCACCGGTGTACTGCAAAGCGGCCCGGCGAGCGCCGGCGGTCTACGGCCGGGCGATGTGGTCGTCAAGATCGCCGGAACGCCTGTGGTCAACAGCCGCCAGTTGCTCAACGCGGTGGCGGCCTTGGAGCCGCAAAAATCGGCGGTGATCGCGGTTCAGCGCGGTGACAAGGCGCTCGATGTGAACGTGCTGGTCGCGCAGCGGCCCAAGGCGCAGCAGCAGGTTCAGCGGGAGCGCTGAACCCCGGCGGAAGATCAGTTCTCCAGGGTGCCGGAGCAGCACCCGATAGGCATGAACCAGATGAAGCCAAGCGGACGCCGCGGAGCCGGCTCTGCCGGTCCGCTGGGGTCACCCCCTTGAGGGGGAGCGCCGAAGGCGCCTCCGGGGTGGGTCACTTCAGGTTGTCGTGGTCGTCTCTTCGGGGGCTTGCGTGTGCTTGATGAAGATCTTCGCCGCCCAGATGCCCACTTCGTAGAGCAGCACCATCGGGATGGCCAGCGCGAGCTGTGAGACCACATCGGGCGGCGTCAGCACCGCGGCGATGATGAAGGCCAGCACCACGAAGTAGGCGCGGAAGGCCTTGAGCTTCTCGATGCTGACGAGGTTCATGCGCGCCAGCACCACCACGACGATGGGCACCTCGAAGGCCGCGCCGAAGGCGATGAACATCGTCAGCACGAAGCTCAGGTAGGCCTCGATGTCCGGCATCGCCGAAACACTCTTGGGCGCAAAGCTCTGGATGAAGGTGAAGACCTTGCCGAAGACGAAGTAGTAGCAAAACGCCACGCCGGCGAAGAACAGCAGCGTGCTCGACACCACCAGCGGCAGTACCAGCTTTTTCTCGTGCGTGTAGAGGCCGGGCGCCACGAAAGCCCACACCTGGTACAGCACCACCGGCAGCGCCAGCATGAAGGCGGCCATCAGCGTGATCTTGAGCGGCACCAGGAACGGCGAGATCACGCTTGTCGCGATCAGCGTGCCGCCCTTGGGCAGATGCTCGACCAGCGGCGCGGCCAGCCAGTCGTAGAGGCCGCCGGAGCCCGGCCAGATCATCAGGATGCCGAAGCACACGCCGATGGCGATGCAGGCCTTGATGAGCCGGTCGCGCAGCTCGACCAGGTGCTGCACGAAAGGTTGTTCGGTCCCTTCGAGTTCGTCGGGTTTGCCGTCGTTGGCGCTCATCGCGCGGTCACCGGCGCTGTCACGCCGAAGAGCGCGGCCGGAAGCGCGCCACGCGCGCCGCACCCGATTGCGCCTTCATGCGAATGCCGTTGCGCTGTTTGTACCACTGCGGCGTTGCGCCGCGCTTCAGGCGCCATTTTTTCTTGGGGTGTTTGTATTGCGGCGGGGGCGGCGTCCAGACCTCGTGCGAGGTGCTGCTGTCGCCACCGGTGATGCCGGCCGTGGCGTCTTGCCAGGTCTTGTCGAAATCGGTCTTGGTCTGGTTGATTTCGGAAGACACGGTCGAATGCACATTGCGGGCAGCGTCTTCGAACTCGGTCTTCATCTTCTTGAGCTCGTCGAGCTCGATCGAACGGTTGACCTCGGCCTTCACATCGGCCACGTAACGCTGCGCCTTGCCGATCAGATGCCCCACGGTGCGCGCGACCTTCGGCAGCTTTTCGGGGCCGATCACGATCAGAGCAACCGCGCCGATCAGCGCGATCTTGTCGAAGCCGAAATCGATCATGTGCGGATGGATTCACCCGCGAAATCACCCCGGGAAACGCGAGCCGGTCTCACGACCGCGTCTTCGCTTCCACATCCACCGTGTTCGCGTCGGAGGTCTTGTTCACGACGACTTGCGGCGGCGGTGCGTTCGGGTCGCTGGCGGGCGTGCCGCCATCCTTCACGCCGTCCTTGAAGCCCTTCACGGCACCACCCAGGTCCTGGCCGATGTTCTTGAGCTTCTTGGTGCCGAACACGAGCACGACGATCAGCAACACCACCAGCCAATGCCAAATACTGAATGAACCCATGATCTACTCCTGACGAACCTGTTGATTGCGGCGGATTCTAGGTCAGCCCTTGGCCCAGGGCCGCGGCCCGCCCATGACGTGCATGTGGACGTGCCCGACCTCCTGCAGCCCGTCCCGCCCGGTGTTGATCACCGTGCGAAAACCGTTGGTCACGCCGTGCTCGCGCATCAGGCGCGGCGCCATCGACAACATGCGGCCGAGCAGCGGCGCGTGGCGCTCTTCCAGCTCGTACATCGTGGGCACATGCTCTTTCGGAATCAGCAAAAGATGCACTGGTGCCCACGGCGCGATGTCGTGAAACACGAGCAGTTCGTCGTCCTCGTAGGCCTTGCGGGCGGGGATCTTCCCCTCGACGATTTTGCAGAAGATGCAGTTCGGGTCGTGGCTCATCACAGTGGGCTCATCAAAGTTCCATGGCCTTGTTGGCGTTCAGGTTCATCCAGCCGCGCACCACGCGGTAGAGGAACCAGATCGAGATCACCGCCCAGGCGAGCGCTCCCGGCAAGTACAGCAGCAGGAAGAGCGGCGCCGTCACCACATACAGGCCCGCGGCCCACAGCACCGAGTTGATGCGCCAGCGGAAATGCGATTCCTGCCACGTGCCTTGCGCATCGCTTTTCTTCACCAGATCCAGAATGAAGGCGATCAGCAGCAGCACGATGCCCGGCTGCGCGCCTGGAATCACCGCGCCGATCGCCACGATGGCGTGCAACGCGTAGCTGATGTGGCCGATGGTCTTGAGCGATTGCTCGCGGCTGTCCGAAACCTCGATCACGTCGTTCATGGTTCAGTGCCCTCACGTTGAATGGCCTTGCGCAATGCAAATTCTTCCAGCCCCGACATGCCCTCGCGCCGCTCCAGCTCGGCCAGCACATCGGCCGGCTTCAAGCCGAAGGCGCTCAGCGCCAGCATCGAGTGAAACCACAGGTCGGCCACTTCGTAGACGATCTTCTGCGGATCGCCGTCCTTGCCGGCCATGACCACCTCGGTCGCTTCTTCGCCGATCTTCTTCAGGATCGCGTCGTGGCCCTTGTGGAATAGCCTCGCCACGTAACTCTTGTCCGGGTCGCCCAGCTTGCGCTGCTCGATGACTTCGGCGAGGCGTGCCAGCGTGTCGTTGCCATTCATTTGTAGTTGATCATTTATAGATGTGCTCCGGGTCTTTCAAGACCGGCTCGACGGTTTTCCATTCGCCGTCTTTCAGCAATTGAAAGAAGCAAGAGTGGCGCCCGGTGTGGCAGGCGATGCCCGCTTCGCCCGCCGCGTGGCCGAGCTGCTCGACCTTGAGCAGCACCACATCGTTGTCGCAATCGAGCCGCAGCTCGTGCACCTTCTGGATGTGCCCGCTTTCTTCGCCCTTGTGCCAGAGGCGCTGGCGCGAACGGCTATAGTAGACGGCCTCGCCGAGCGCGACCGTCTGCGCGAGCGATTCACGGTTCATGAAGGCG
>JAMFRW010000221.1 GCA_026224975.1 Rhodoferax sp.
AGGCACAGCAGGAACAGCACGTGGTCGTAGCCGGTGAGGATATGGCGGATGCCTTCGCGGACGAAGCCCCAGCCTGACGTTGGCGAGATGGCATCGTCGGAATGCGCCTTCGCGCTGTCAGCGCTCGATGTCGTTGTGGTCGATGAGGACGCTGCAGTGCTGCCCGACATCACCGGGGGATGCGTAGGATCGAGCACGACGAGCGCCAGCGCCTGCCCCGGCCGCTGGATCTTCGCGATGCCGCGGTGCGTGGGATCGACCTCGCGGAACAACGTGTAGGTGATCACCGGCGCGCTGGTCAGCTTGCAGTCGGACGCGAGCATCATCACCGCATACGTGCCGTCGTTGCGCTTTTCCAGGCTGCGCTCGCCGACGCGCAAGGCGCAGCCATCGATCTTCAGGTGCGCCAGGCCATAGGTCTCGATACGGGGCCAGGCGTTCTTCACTTCGGCCCAGGTGAGCTTGCCGTCTTCGTTGGTGTCGAGGTCGAGCACGGCATCGAGGTCGCGCAGTGCGATGTCCCAACGCACGGCGGTGCCCTTGTCGGTCGCATCGACCTGCAGATAGGAGTCGCTGGCCTTGTGGGCTTGCACGGGGGCTGTGACAAGCGCGAGCACAGCGCATGTCAACCCGATCAACCAGATACGCATCGCTCGCAGTTCATTCATCGCCGCCTTCACAGCAAAGCCTTGATGCGCTGATCGACCAGGCCCATCTCCTGCGTCAGCTTCTGCGCGTCTTTCAACGCGGCCGGCTGGCCACTCGCGCGAGCGGCCTGGGCGAGCACCAGCAGGTCGAGCGGTTCGCGCTGATGTTCGGCATTGCCGCGCGCCAGTTCGAGAGCTCTCGCCGCGTCCTTATCGACCTTGAGAGCGAACATCGCCTGCTCACGGCCATGGAAGAGCTTGGCGTCCGGCCGCTCATTGGCCAGGTTGATGCGCTCGCGCATTTCGGCTACATCGGTCGCGGCCGAAGGCGCTTTCGCCAGCGTGCCGGCGATGGCCAGGCGGAGCACGACGGCATCGGTGCGCACCTGATCTTTGAGCAGCGTGAGCACTTGCGCGGAGCGGCCCTGCTCGATCAGGAAATCGGCGTAGGCCACCATGCCGTACGGGTCGGAGTCGAGTTTCAGCGCGGTTCGAAACGCGGCATCGGCTTGCGTGGCGCGCCCCGCCCGCTCTTCGAGTTCGGCGAGGCTGGTCGTCAGCCACGAGCGCACGCCGGCCGGCAAGCCGGGGCTGGTGAGCAGGCTCTCGAACACTGCGCGGGCCTTGTCGGCATCACCGCGCAGGCCGGCGTTTTCGGCGAGGCAGGCGTTGGCGTGCAATGCCGCGCCATTGGCGGCGACCTGCTCGCAGGCCTTGTCGGATTCGGCGTAGCGGCCCTGCACGCGGCGCACGGTGGCCAGCGTGAGCCAGGCCTGCGGGCGCGGCTGTGGCGAAGGGCGCGCGAGCAACTGCTGCAGGCTGGCGACGGACGCATCGAACTCGTGCAGGTACTGCTGCAGGTTGGCCCGCATCATCAGCACCTCGGCCGGCATGGTGGCCGGGTCTTGCCAGGGCTGGATGGCGGCCATCGCCATGCCGGCGAAGCGCGGGTCGCCCAGTTCATGGGCCTGGTCGAGGTAGCGCTTGGCGGTGGCGACAGCGAGCGTGGGGTCTTGAGGCTGCAGCGCGAGCTGCTTGCGCAGGCGGCGCTCTTCGGCGCGGCTGCCGGAGATGGCGGGGAGGATTTCGACGATTTCGTCGTCGTGGGTCGGCACGAGGGGCGTGGCTCGGACTGGGATCGTTGCGAGCAGCCCAAGCGAGATGATGAGCGCAGCGGCCTTGGCGCATCGACGAACAAGCGTGGTAAGGATAGTCATCGGCTGCAGCTTGGGTGGGGGCACTTCTACAGGCTCAGTGTGAACGGATCGAGCTCAGTGGGAACGCGTTCAGGACAACCCTCGTGAAACAGGCGGCGAGCTCATCGCCCGCCGCCTGTGGTCACGCAGGACGGCTCACGCTCAGTCTACGGTGTCGGGCTCGGCCGTTTCCGAGGTCTGCGGCGTCACCGCGCTCACGTCGACCGGCTCCAGCATGTCGGCGGCCGAGATAACCAGCTTTTTCAGGTAGGAGATGAAGCCTCCCACCGATTCGCTGGCGCTGGCGGGCACCGACACGGTGGCGTCGGGTGTCGGCGTGTCGTCGTCACCGCCGCAGGCCGAGAGCAGGGCCGCGCTGGCGAGCACGGTGCCCAACAGGGCTTTCTTCAGGTGCAGGTGGGTCATGCGAGGCTCCTCACTTGGCGCCCGGCAGCGGCGTGCCGATGTACGGGAAGCCAGCCAGCAACGGGCCTGCAGCCTTCACCTTGGGACCGGCCTGGTCCACGCCGTCGTGCAGCGCGTAGGCAGAGGTCTTCAGGGGCACGGCAGACGGGTTGCAGGCGGCACTGAACTTGTAGGTGTCGGCGGTGCCGTTGGCCACGCACAGGCCACCCATCACGGCGACGAGCGAGATGTCGACCACGTCGTCGTTCGGGCGACGGCCGTTCGGGTAGCCGGCCAGATCGCCGTCACCCGAGAGCAGCCCGCCCAGCAGGCCCAGGCGGTTCTGATTGGCATAGGCGACAGGTGCGATCGCCGTGTTCAGGCGCAACATTTCCGAAGGCGTCACCGTCGCGGGCTGGTTCACACCCTTGATGCCGGTCAGGAACGTCGTGACCAGGTCATTGCGCGGGAAGTTGGTCGGCGCGATGTTCGGCGTGGCGAGCGCGATCTCGAGCAGCGCGGGCAGCGTCGGGTTCGTCACGTAGGTGGCGAATTGCCCGTCATCCTTGGGCTTGGACGCATTGAACTTGTCCTTGTCGGCCAGGCCGATCACGACTTCATTGACCAGCGGCATGCCCAGGCGCGAGACCTGCGTCCATGCACCACCGACCACGGCGGCCGTCTGATAGCCGCTCTTGGGCGCGGCGCTCAGCAGGCTGCCCTGGCGCAGGCTGGCTGTCGTCCAGCCGCCGATGACCGTGTCGGTCGAGCCGGTGGCCAGCAGGCACGATGTTGGCACTTCGACCGCGAGCGAAGTCACGTTCTTTTCCTTGAGGGAATCGGTGCCGGCGTCACGGTTGTTGTTGTCGAGCAGGAAGGCGGCCGAAGGCACGTTGATCAAGTCGAAGATCACGCCCAGGTTGACGGCAAACGGGTCCTTGCGCTGGCCCACGAACACCTTGCCGGGCGTGGTGCAGCCGGGAATGTTGACGGCGAAGATGTGCTGCGCGGCATAACCGGCGTAGTCGGGGATCGTCTTGGTGCCGATGTTGTCGGAAGGCTTGTCGAATTTGGCCGAGCCGCCACTGGCGTTGGTCACCGAGCCGCGCGTTCCGGTGCGGCGGTCGCCGCGCACGATGTCGAGCGTGAAGCTTTCGTTGACGTTCAAGGTGTCGGCGTTGGGTGCCGTCACGCCACCGAACTGCGTCAGCGGGATGCCCACATCCTTGCCGCCGATCGAGAGCGTCTTGGCCTTGAGCGTGTTGGTGAACTTGAACTGGAAGGTGATGTCCTCCTTGCCGTCGCCGTTGTTGTCGATGTGGATCTCGTACAGCGCGTTCGGGTCGAGCTTGAAGTAGTTCGGGCCACCGTAGGCATCCTGCAGCGGCAGGTAGTCGGCGATCAGCGTGACGAAGCCGGTGCGGCCGGGCTCGTAGCTGTTGAACATGTAGAAGTCGGCCGCGTCGACCTTCGGCGTGGTCGTGATCGACGGCGCCTCGCGGTGGCTGGAGGCCTGGACGGGCAGCGAGGCCACGCCGTAAAGCGCGCCGATCGCGGCGAT
>JAMFRW010000222.1 GCA_026224975.1 Rhodoferax sp.
CCAGGGTTCGGACGGCACTTACACCGCGACCGGCACGGTGCGCGTGAAGGGCGCGCGGGCGGGCGCGTCGGGCGAGGTGGGCAAGGGCTGGAAGGTCTTCGCCGGCTACACCTGGCTCGATGCCGAAATCATCGACGCCATCGCCGTCGGCACGCAAGGCATGGTGCCGGTGAACACGCCCAAGCAGTCGGCCTCGCTCTGGAGCACCTACGAGTTCGCCCCGCATTGGGAAGTGGGCGGCGGCGCCTCGGTGCAGAGCAGCCGCTTCCTCAACAACACCGACCTCGTGCACGTGCCCGGCTATGCGCGCTGGGACGCGACGCTGGCCTACCGCCAGCGCGCCTACGACATTCGCTTGAACGTGTTCAACCTGGCCGACAAATACTTCTACGATGCGTTGATACCGTCCGACGGCGGCCGCGCGGTGCCGGGCACTGGCCGCAGCGCGATGCTGACCTTCACGTATCACATCTAAGAGTTGAAGCGATGCTCGTCTCGATACCCGGCGCCTTGGGCGCACCGCAACTGCAGGCGCTGCGCGAGCGGCTGGCGCAGGCAGGTGATGCCTGGGTCGATGGCCGCGTGTCGGCCGGTTACCAAGGCGCGCCGGTCAAGTTCAACCAGCAGATCGACGAGCGAACAGAAGTGGCCGCCGAATGCCAGCGCATCGTGCTCGGCGCGCTGGAGCGCAACCCGCTCTTCATCAGTGCGGTGCTGCCCAACGAGGTCTACCCGCCGATGTTCAACCGCTACGCCGAGGGCATGACCTTCGGCGCGCATGTGGATGGCAGCGTGCGCATCCACCCGCACACCGGCCGCAAGCTGCGCACCGATGTGTCGGCCACGCTCTTCCTGAGCGACCCGGCCGACTACGACGGCGGCGAGCTGCAGGTGCAAGACCCCTTCGGGACGCACAGCGTCAAGCTCGCCGCCGGTGACATGGTGGTGTACCCGGCGACCAGCGTTCACCAGGTCACACCCATCACGCGCGGCGAGCGGCTCGCCTGCTTCTTCTGGGTGCAAAGCCTGGTCCGCGACGACGGCCAGCGCACGCTGCTGTTCGACCTCGACACCGCCATCCAGCGCCTCAACCAGACATCCGCCGACGACAGCGCGCGGCGCACGCTGGTCGGCTGTTATCACAATCTGATGCGGCAGTGGAGCGACACCTGAGCGGTGTCGATCAGCGCGGGTCGGCCATCAGGTGCCTGGCCAGCGCCTCGAAGGCGGGCAGCGATGTCGGGTCGAGGTTGGCATTGGCGGCCAGCGGGTGCGAAGCGAAGCGCGCGATGACCATCTGCGCCTTGGGATCGATGTAGATCGTCTGGCCGTAGATGCCGCGCGCTGCATAGGCGCCGTCTTCGTTGTGAGAGACCCACCACATGTCGCGGTAGCTCCAGCCCGGCAGCAACGCGTAACCGGCCTTGGCGAAGAGCGCCTTGTCGCCGCCACGGCGGATGTCGTCGACGACGGCCTTGGGCACGATCTGCTGGCCGTTGTAGCGGCCGTCGAGCCGCATCATCTCGCCGAAGCGGGCCAGGTCACGCAGGCCGGCGTTGAGGCCGCCGCCCGCGAACTCGTTGCCGACAGTGTCGATGGTGAAGTAGGCATCTTGCTCGGCGCCGAGCTTGCGCCAGATGCGGTCGCGCAGGTTCTCGCCGATCGACTGGCCGGTGGTGCGGCGGATCACCCAGCCGAGGGCATCGGTGTTGACGGTCTTGTACGCGAAGGCCTGGCCGTGCTCGCCCTCCTTCTTGACCGTCTGCAGGAACTCGTAGAAGGTGTTCGGGCCGGCGTAGCCGGGCGGGCGAGGGATGACGTTGCCGGCGCGCACGTGATCCCAGATCTCGGCCTTGGGGTCGGCGTAGTTCTCGCTGTACTTCAGGCCGGTGGTCATGTCGAGCAACTGGCGCACCGTGGCGTCGCCGAAAGCCGAGTCCTTCAACTCGGGCACGATCTGGCCGACCTTGGCGTTCTCATCCAGCTTGCCTTCGGCGATCAGCGATTGCGCGATGGTGCCGAAGAACGATTTGGTGACCGAC
>JAMFRW010000223.1 GCA_026224975.1 Rhodoferax sp.
AACCGCGGCGTCGACGAGATCTCGCAGCTGCTCGACCAGGCCGTCTACAAACCGGTGATCGGGCGCTTCAAGGTCTACATGATCGACGAAGTCCACATGCTCTCGACGACCGCGTTCAACGCGATGCTCAAGACGCTGGAAGAGCCGCCCGAGTACCTCAAGTTCGTGCTCGCCACCACCGACCCGCAGAAGGTGCCGGCGACGGTGCTGTCGCGCTGCCTGCAGTTCAACCTGCGGCCGATGGCGCCGCAGACCGTGCAGACGCACCTGGCCGACGTGCTGACGCAAGAGCACATCGCCGCCGAGCCTGGCGCACTGCGCTTGCTGGCGCGGGCCGCGCGCGGCTCGATGCGAGATGCGCTCTCGCTCTCGGATCAGGCCATCGCGTTCGGCGCCGGCACCATCGAAGAAGCCGGCGTGCGGCAGATGCTGGGCGCGGTCGATCGTGGGCATGCGGTGCGCATCGTCGAGGCGCTGGCGGCGGGTGACGGAGCAGGCGTGGTCGCGGCGGTCGATGCGCTGCGTGCGCTGGGGCTGTCTGCCGCGGGCACGCTCGAAGAAATGGCTGCGTTGCTGCAGCAGATGGCAGTGTTGCAGGCCGTGCCGGATGCTGGCGACTCCAATGATCCGGATGCGCCGACGGCCGCGCGCTTGGCGACAGTGCTCGCGGCGGACGAAACGCAATTGCTTTACAGCATCGTGCTGCATGGTCGCGCTGAATTGGGTCTGGCGCCCGATGAATACAGCGGCTTGGTGATGGTGTTGCTGCGTATGCTGGCGTTTCGGCCGGTAGGCGTGGGGGCGGCGGTGAAGGCGCCTGTGCAGGCTCCGAAGGACATGCCGGTCGATGCAGAGCGCGCGGCTTCGTCGGCGGTGGCGCCTGCCGTGGCTGCTCGCGCGCCGACGGCCGCTCCAGCGCCCGTATCTGCCTCCGTACCGCAGCGCGAGGCTGCTGTGCCGGTCACGCCGTCTCCGCAAGCTTCCGCCCCCGCAATCGTCCCAGCACCGCGTCCTTTGCCCGTGCGCGAGGCGCCGTCCGCTCAAGCCGCCGCGCGACCGGCTGCCGTGTCGGCAGCGCCCAGCTTGCGCGTGGCGCCCGCCCGCCCGGCGCCCGCGATGACCGAGCCGCCGCCGTGGCTGGATGCGCCCTATGTCGATGAAGACGGCGTCTCCGCAGAGCCTTCGTCCTTTGCCGAACCACAGTTCGCGGCCGAAGCGCCCTTCGTTGCCGAACCCAAGGTGCCCTACGGGGCGGTCCGCCAAACCGCGGTGCCGGCGCCAGTGCCGCGAACTGCTTCATCGCCCGCGCCGACAAGGCCCGTGCTCGCCCTCGTCACCACACCGCTCGGCGACCGCTGGACGCAGGTCGTGCGCCAGATGAACGACGCCGGCAGCATCGGCGCCTTGGTGCGCGAACTGGCGATGCAGGCGCAGTGCGTGGCAATCGACGAAGCCGCATCGCCCCTGCTGTGGCGCCTGCGCGTCGAGCGCGAATCGCTGCGCGCGACCGTGCACTGCGACAAGCTCCAGGCCGCGCTCGCGCTCACGCTGGGCCAGCCGGTGCGGCTGGAAGTGGAGGGCGGGGCGGTCGATGATTCACCCATTCGCCGCGACACCGCCGAGCGCGCGCGCCAGCAGGCGGCGGCCGAACAGATCATCCACGACGACCCGCTCGTGCAGGCGCTGATGGCGCAGTACAAGACCGCGCGCATCGTGCCGGGCTCGGTCAAGCCGCACTGACCGCCAACGACACCCACGCGCCAAAACCCGAACCGATATTCAAGGAGCCACACCATGATGAAGAACCAACTCGCCGGCCTGATGAAGCAGGCGCAGGCGATGCAGGACAACCTGAAGAAGGCGCAGGACGAGCTCGCCAACATCGAGGTCGAAGGCCAGTCCGGCGCCGGGCTCGTGAAGGTCACAATGACCTGCAAGCACGACGTCAAGCGCATCACCATCGACCCGAGCCTGCTCGCCGACGACAAGGACATGCTCGAAGACCTGGTCGCTGCCGCGTTCAACGACGGCATTCGCCGTGCAGAAGAAGTCAGCCAGGAAAAGATGGGCAAGCTGACCGCCGGCATGCCGCTGCCGCCGGGCATGAAGTTCCCCTTCTAAGCCAGCTTCGCCCGAGTGACCGAGCCTTCGCTAGAGGCCCTGATCGAAGCGCTGCGGCGCCTGCCCGGCGTGGGTGTGAAGTCGGCGCAGCGCATGGCCTTTCACCTGCTGCAGCATGACCGGGAGGGCGCGCACCGCATCGCTTTCGCCTTGCAGTCGGCCGTGGCCAACGTGCGGCACTGTGAGCGCTGCCACACTTTCACCGAAACGCCGGTCTGCAGCATCTGCCTCGACGGCGCGCGCGATGCGCGCCAGCTCTGCGTCGTCGAGACGCCGGCCGACCAGGCCGCGCTCGAACGCACCGCCGCCTTCCGCGGGCTGTATTTCGTGCTGATGGGGCGGCTGTCGCCGCTCGACGGCATTGGGCCCAGGGAAATCCACCTCGACCGCCTGCTCAAGCGCGCGACCGATGGCGAGATCGCGGAAGTGATTATTGCCACCAACTTCACGGTGGAAGGCGAAGCGACCGCGCATTACATCTCCGAGCTCCTGCTTGCGCGGGATCTCAGGGTGAGCCGCATCGCGCGCG
>JAMFRW010000224.1 GCA_026224975.1 Rhodoferax sp.
AGGACTCCTCCCTCATGCCCATCGCATCGCCGCCTGGCGATACCGTTTTCAGCCTGCTGCTCGCCGACGACAACCGCGACGTGGCCGACAACATCGCCGAGCTGATCGAACTCTCGATGCGATGCGATATCACCGTCGCCTATGACGGCACCGAGGCGTTAGCCCATGCACTCGCCGCACGCCCCGATGCGGTGTTGCTCGACCTGCAAATGCCGGGTCGGGGCGGCATCGACGTGGCGCGCGCGATCACCGAGCGCTGGCCCGACAACCCGCCCTACCTGATCGCCATGACTGGCCGGCATGACGCGGTGCACGACCTGCCGGCCATCGACGAGCTGTTCGACCGCGTGCTCGCCAAGCCGCTGGATGCAGACGAGTTGATCGCCACGCTGCTGGCCGTGGCGGCCCGCACGATTGGCGCCGCGCGCGCCAGCCGGTCCTTCGACCTGGCCGAGCTGTTCACACGCGTCGTCCGACTTGTCGTGCCGATTGCCGCGGCGAAGAAGCTGGCGTTTTCGTTCGACTGCCGCGGCGCGAGCCTCTTGGTCGAGGACGATCCGGTCGAAGTCGAATGCGGCTTGCACCGGCTTTTGCTGGGCGCGGTCGAAAGCGTCTCGTCGGGCTTCGTGATGTTCTCGGCCGACGCGCAGACCGACGTGGCGGGGCAATGGGCGGTGACCTTCGATGCCGCCGGCTCAGGCACGCTGCAAGACAAGGCGAGCCTGGCCCAAGTGCTCGCCCGGCTGGCCTTGACCGAAACCGCCGCGCCCGCCGACGCTGGTCTCGCGATTCACGAGGCGCAGGGCATCTGCCCCAACACCGGTGCGGCCATCGTGTATTCGAGCGATGCGCGCGAAGGCGTCTTGCTGCGGATGCGTTTGGCCTGCCCTTCGGCGGTCGAAAGCCAGGCGTCACCTGTTGCGGCCGTGCCCAGCCTGCACGCATGGGTCGTCGACGAAAACAGCCAGACGGCCGCTTGGGCGCATCGGCCGCTGCAGCGGCTGGGCTGGGTCGTCACCCGGTTTTCGTCGTGCGAGCTGGCGACATTTCGCGCCAACGGTCTGGGGCAACACGGCACGGCGCCGCAGCCCTTGCCCGCGCTGTTGATCGTGGTCGAAGCGCCCACGTTGAAGGCGCCGTCGCTCACGGCGCTGGTTGCAGCCTTGCCCGCAGACATCCAGCGCATCGTTGCCGTGATGGCCGGTTCGCCCACGCTGGGTGCCCCGGAGCGTTTGCCGGCCTTCGATCTGCGTGTATTTCCGCTGAGCCCGCTGGAGATGGCCGACTTTTGCCGCGTGGCCCTCGCGTCATCGACGAACCGGCCCGCAAGCCCGTCGATGGCCGGGCCCGCCGACGACCGCCCGCTGGTGCTGATCGTCGACGACAACGAACTCAACCGCATCGTCGGCCGTGGTTTGGTGGAAGCGCTGGGCTACGAGGTGCGAACCGCCCACGACGGACTCGATGCCATCGACCAATGCCGGCGCCTGCCGCCGCATGTGGTGCTGATGGACCTCAACATGCCGGTGCTGCCCGGCATCGAGGCGACGCGGCGCATCCGGGAACTGCAGCGCCTGGGCGAGGTGGCGCCATTTGCCGTGATCGCCGCCACGGCCGACGATTCACCGGAAGCGCGCCGCGCCTGCGTAGACGCCGGCATGGACGGCTACATGACCAAGCCGATCGACCTTCGTGTGTTGCGCGAGCAACTGCGCCGGTTCACGGCCTTCAGGCGCATCCTAGGTAATCCGGTCGCCAAGCCCACTTTGAATTTCACGATGCGCGGATCGCTTGTCTCCATCTTCGCGCTGAGCCAGTTCTTCGCCGGCCACCGAGGCGAGGTTTCTCTTGCCCGTCTCGAC
>JAMFRW010000225.1 GCA_026224975.1 Rhodoferax sp.
CTCGGCACCTGGCAGCCGCCATGCGTTGCCGAGGTGAGCGAGCGACCGCGCGCCAGCGCGTGGGCCGCCTTCTGCGTGCCGAGCACCGAGCGGGTCACCACCGCGCGCCATGCGGTGGTGGCGCTGGAAGGTTTCAGCCAGGCGTTGCTGCCGCTGCTCGATGGACAACGTGACCATGCTGCGCTCGAAGCGGCGATGCTCGACCAGTTAGCAAAAGGCACGCTCTCCTTCGAGTCACCACCACCGGCCGAGCCCGCAGCGCGCAAATCATTCGTCGCCGACCGAGTGCACGAAGCACTTGCCAGCCTCGCTCGCCATGGCCTGCTGGCCGGTTGATCGCGACCCGCATCATGCGCGGGCAAGGCCTGCGTTACATTGGCACGCCCCGGCGGCTTCGAAGGGTGGCGTTCGAAAGGCAATGACATGGACTCAGGATTCGACTTCAACCGGCTGATGCTGCTGCGCGGCCTCACGACCGCGCTCGCGCAGCACTTCGAGGCCGCGGCGCGCGAGCACCTCGCCAACCTGGCGGCGCTGCTGCAGCCGCGCGCGCTGCTCGGCGACCTGATCCGCCTCGAGAAGGCGCCTGCCAAGGACCAGGACGCTGCCTTCCGCGAACTGCTCAAGCAATACCAGCCCATCGCGCGCACTTCGGCCATCAACACCCAAGTCGACCTCAAACCGCCACTCGACATCTACACCTCGACCCTCGAACTCACCCCTTCGAGCTACAGCTACACGCCCGAAGGCAGCCCCAAGCCTGTCACCATCGTCACGCCGATGAAATGGGTCGTCGCATACAAGGATCTCGGCTTGGCCCGCCTGCGCGAACACGTGGCCAGCCACAACCGCAGCGGCGGCAACGAGCTGCAATCGAGCGTGCTGCACTACTTGGTGCTGCACCTGCTGATCGCACGCCGACCGGGTGCTGCGCCCATCCTGGAAGCGCTGCGCTTCGGCCTGACCTCCACCCCCAACGCCGAGTTCGGCGGCCTTCCAGTCATCCACCTGACCGCCCCGCTGCCCACCGTGCGCCCGCCCGACGCGGTGATCGCGCAGAGCACGATGATTTCCGGCGCGACGAGCTTCGAGGAGGTGGTGGATCTGGCGGCGATCGGGGCGATGCGGGATCCGATGAAGGATACGGTGATGGCGCTCGTGGACCAGCACGCCCCGGCACTGCTCAGCGCGACGGAGCGAACTGCCGACTGAGAAAGCGAGGCGTCAGACCGCGTGTTTCCGTGCGCGGCGTTCGCTCAGCGGCCAGGCCCTGACAGCGGTTCGATACGGCCGCGGGCACTATCGCCCGCGTCAGGTTGGCAAGATCTCAAGCATCTGGCCAACGACGCTTGCGTCCACCTGTGCGGCGCGCCCGCCATCGGTGTTGGCGTCGGAGCCCGGATCGGCACCGGGCCGACACAGGCGGATCGGCACGCGCTGGATTCGCGCCCCCAGCAGCAGCACGACAGGCGCGATACCAAGAAGCAATGGCGTCGCGCTGGCGGTCGCCGCGGCGGTGACCGCCGCCACCGCAACCAGCCCGGCGGCGCCAGCCTTCGACGCCAGGCCCAGCCATTGACGGCGATCGGCGCGCGCCACCACGTCGGCCACCGCGTGCCGCGTTGGCGCGGCGGCCCGGGCCTCGATCGGCCCGGCTTTCCCAGAACCCAATAATGCGAGCATGCTGTCGACGGTGGCACGTGGCAGCGCCGGTGCCGAGCGCAACGCCGGGTCCAGCGCGCCAAGTTCGATGTCACCGCGCGCCCATGCCGCCAGCACCCATGCGCGCCATTGCCCGAGGCCTCGGGCATCCAGGCAGAAGAACAGACCGCACACCGGAACGATGATCAGCCAGCCAGCCAGCGGCCAGAAGGCCCGCAATGTCACGGCCGTCACCGCCGGCACCGCGCCGAAAATCACCACGGCGATGACCTGATCGCGAAAGCGCCGCGCACGACGGTTGATCTGTTCGATCGTCAGGTCAATCGCATCCCGATAGCTGGCCTTCGCGGGCCCTGGCTTGGCTTGTGCCGGATCATCCTGGGTCATCAAGAGCGCCCTCTTGTCGAACCGGTCATCCGCCGCGCACGGTTCGCTTGCTCGCCGGATTTTTCCTGGCCGCCGACGGCGCCTTCGTGGCCGGCCCCTGAGTTGCCAGAGGCGCTCTTACTCGCGAGTTTGCAGCGACTGCCGTCTTGGCCGGCACCTTTTGGGCACCGGCCGCAGCCGGTGCAGCGTCGACCAGTGCCACCGGGCAATAGCGCAGAGCGTGCGCCGACAACGTCGGCATCTCACCCATCAATTGGAGCGAGGCGGCCGCGAACAGCGTCCAGCGGCCTGCATACATCACGTTTGCCGTGTTCAGTTCGTAACGCGCTGCGCGCTCGGCGACCGGCGCGTATTCGCGCGCGAGATAGGCGTCGAGCGTCGGCCCGAAGCCCGACCTGTCGCGCGCACCGATACACGCCAACGCTTCCCAGAAGAGCGGGCCGTATTCCGCATCGGACGGTCCCGCCGCACGGGCAGGCAACCGCCCGCCCTCGAACGCGACGCACAGCGATTCGAGTGTCGCCTGCTGCCAGGGCTTGATGTCTTCGAAGCGCGCGCCGCGGAAGGCCGTGGCGATCTCCGCGCCTCGGCCCTCCAACCAGGCCGCGCAGAAGACTTCCACGTAGGCATCGAAGTTCGGCACTCCCTGGATCGGCGAGGACACGCTGCCAAGCAGACTCTCGACGAGTGCGGTCGCGGCACGGTCAAGGTGATCGTGGCACACCTTGATCGGCTCGCCGGCACTGTAGAGCGCCATCGCCAGCCGCAGGTGCCGGCGCGCCCGCGAGGTGAGGATGTTGCGTCCTTTCAGGCCGGCGACCGAGCGCAGGCCCGCCTTCTCCAGGGTCGCAAGCTTCATGAAGTAGGCGGCCGGCTTGGCCGGATCGCGTGAAACGGGTTTCGAATCTGTTGCCATTCGGGTCGACGCGAGTCGTGGGGGTTCTAGAAGGTGCTGGTCGTAGAACCGGTGCCGTTGTAGTTGCCGGTCTGGACCACTTTCGGATCCTTGTCGGGGTTGTAGACCACCTTGCCGACGTTGCCTTTGTCGGCCGCCGCGTCGATTCGGTCCGGGTGCGGCGACCCAGGCGGAAACGCCCCGTCGAGACGGGTTCGGCCGCGATCACCGGGCCGGCCGTTGATCCAGGCGTCGCTCATCTGTTGGTTGCCGTGCATGTCGGAGCCGAGCCGGGCGCCGCCGGACTTGGCCTCCGCGATGATGTAGGGCGGTTTGCCGCCCCGCTTGTAGTACACCGCGTCTAGGCCGTTGGCGCTCATTGGTTTACCCTTGGCGCCGATCTTCTTGTAGCCCTTGGCACCGAAATAGCCGTCCATGCTCGTCTCGGCGGAGTGCCCGGCGGAGCACTTCAGTCCGAAAGGGTCGTCCCACATCAGCGGGTTGCGCGGATAGGCGTAGAAGTGCGATCCACCGTCGATGCCGATCGGATCGCGTGCGGTGTACTCGCCGAGCAGCGGGTCGTAGTTGCGGTGAAAGTTGTAGTGCAACCCGGTTTCGGCGTCGAAATACTGCCCGGGGAAGCGGATGGCGCTGTCGAGCGGGCCGCTCTGCCCACGCAACGCTCCGTAGGCATCGAAGCGACCCTCCCAGGCAAGACGGCCGTCCTCGTCGAGAAGTTCGCGCACCATGCCGCTCTGGTCGCGCACCGGCATTACACGCCGCCCGCCGTGCCACTGCAATAACGGCTCGTAGTCGAACATGTAGTAGTCAACCACGTTCCCGCCTTCCCGGTATTCGGCAGCCAACGTCGGCCCCTCCCACAGGAACAGCGTCTGCACGCCGTCGACGACCTTGCCGACGCGCCGGCCAAGCGCATCGTAGGCGTATCGGGCCTCACGGCCGTCGGCTAGCACCGCGCGCGTAAGCTGGCCTTCGACGTTGTGCTCGTAACTCACTTTGAGGCCCGCCGCGTCGGTCACCTCGGCGACGCTGCCATCGTCCGCGTAGCGAAAGGCACGCGAACCGTCCTGAAGCACCGCGCCACCTGCGGCGACTACCCGCGGACCGCGTTGGGTCTCACGTATCGCGCCATTGGCATCGTAGACGTAGCGCTCCTGGTGGCCGGGTTCGTCCACCTGGAGCAGGCGGCCCAGCGTGTCCAGGCCGTAGTGGGCGTTGCCCTGGCGCCAGTCGCGTCGGCCGATCAGGTTGTCGTTGCTGTCGTGCTCGAAGTGGCGCTCGATCGGGACCGCGAGCCCTGGCGAGCGCACTCGCTGTTCGAGCGGCCGGCCGGCAGGGTCATAGGTGAGGGTCTCGGTCGCCCTGTCACCGAATCGCCGCTCCAGCAGCCGTCCAACTTCGTCCCAGCGCAGCTCGACGCAGGTGCCTCCCGCATCGGCCAGCGCCACCAGTCGCTTGCGGGCATCCCGCGCGAACGCCAGGGTGCCGTTAACTTGGCCGACGATGCGCCGGCCGCTGCGGTCGCCGTCGGCGTCATGCTGGTATTCGATGCGCTGCCCGTTCTGGGTCTCCGCTGTCACGCGACCCTCTATGTCGCGTTCGAGCAGGACTTCGGCATCGCTGTTGTCGGCCCGGACAAGCCGGCCCGCCGCGTCGTAGACGAACAAATCGGTCCGACCATCGGAGTCGGCGCGTTCCATGATCGCTCCGCCAACGCCGTAACGCTGCGCCACCGTGCGGCCATCGGCCTTGTGGATCAGCACCGGACGGCCGAGCAGGTCGTACTCGAAGCGTTCGATGCGACCGTCGAAGCCGGTTTCGCTGGCCATTCGACCATCCGCGTCGTAGGTCCAGCGCAGCGACTCTCCGGCGCGGTTGACGATGCGTGTGATGCGGCCCTCGACGTCGTACTGCATATGCATCGCGCCAAGCGGGTTCTCGTGCTCGACCAGTTGGCCGAAGCTGTCGTAAACACGCCGCTCCCACACTACACCGGGACCGCTCAGCGCCGTGAGCTCACCGAGCGCATTCCACGCCAGATCGAAATCACGGCCGGCACCGTCGCGCAGACGCACCGGCCGGCCAAGCGCGTCGTACCGCGCGGCTTGCACAAGGCCCTGGGCATCGTAGATCGCGATCTGGTTTCCGAGCGCGTCGTACTCGGTGCGTGAAAGCAGTGAGACGCCATCGGCCGCTTCTACCCAGCTCAGTCGCGGGCCGTGGCGGCGCGCCACCCAATTCCCGGTCGGAAAACGGGTTTCGGTGATCAGCCCGCGAGCATCCCGGATCGCCTGGTAGCGGTGCCCAACCGGTGTCGTCAAGCCGATCACAAGGCCGCGGGCATCGTGCTCGTAGACCCAGGCGGCGCCTGTCGGGTCGACATAGCGGGCCAGCACGTGGTAGTCGGTGCAGGTCGTCTCGGCGCGGGTGCCGTCGGCGAACTGGACGGCTTGGCGATTGCCGCGCGTGTCGTACTCGAATTGCGTGGTCTGGCCGAGCGCGTCGCGCACGGCCAGCACTCGTCCATGCTGGTCGTAATCGGTGGTTGTCGCGGCGCCGAGTGGCGATACCTGCTGGATGACTTGCCCGGCGCGGTTCAGGAAGTACTGCGTCAGGTGACCTAGGCCGTCGGTGACGAAGGTCGCCGGCGGCGCCGTCGAAAACCGCAGCCGTCGTTCGAGATAGCCGCCGTCGCCATGCGTGTGCACGCAGCGGCCGACCCCGTCATAGTGGAAGTGGAAGCTCGATCCGAGCGCGCCGGTCTCACGAACCATGCGGCCGGCGTCGTCGTACGCATACGCAGTGCGATTATCGAGCGCGTCGTAAGCGGCCACCAGTCGCCGCGCCACGTCGTACTCGTAGCGCGCGAGAGGTCGCGCGGATCCATCGTCGAACACCGCCGACACAGCCTGCAACAAGCCAGACTCCGAATAGGCGAGTTCCACCCGGCGTTGTTCGATCTCCTGCGTCAAACGCATCGGCCGGTCGTTGGGATCGCACTCGACGATGACACGATGACCGGCGAGGTTCTCGATCCAAGCCAACGGCAGACACGCGCGACCGTTCGGCAAGAAGACGAAGCGCTCGATGTCGTCGTTGCCGTCGTGCCAATGCTCGATGATCCAACGGTCGGCCGCACGGATCAGCTCCATGTTTGCGCCGGGACTCAGGATGCGCCCACCTACCTGCAGCTCGGTTCCGGTTGCGACGGCGAACACCAGCCTACGGCCCTGCTCGTCGAACAGCTCGTAGCCATCCGGCACACGCGCCAGCCGCATGAACCACGGAACTGTCCAACCCGCGCCGAGCCAGCCGGTGTCCTTCAATTCGGTGGAGTAGTAGCGCAGCCAGGACAGGTCTAGCGTGCCTGGCAGCAGAAAGTCTTCCATCATCGTGAAGACGGCACCTGACCCAACGTCCACGGGGTGGCCGACCTGCACCCGACCGGCGTCACTCATGGATGGCTCTTACCTTGGCCGGCCTTCGCCACGCCGAAACCCACCCCGGCGCTCACCGCCCCCTGCGCCGCATTCACCGCCAGCGCCCGCACCATGTCGGCGATGCTCACACCGACCATCACGTTGCTGAAGCCGACCGTCGCCGCATTCGGCACGATGATCAGATCGGTACACGAGGTTGCCATCAATGGTGCGACGAACGCCAACGGACCGCCGTTGACAGTGACATTCGGGCTGCCGATCGCAGCCGAGCCTTGCGCGCCCGGGTAGGGAATCGGCGGCATCAGCAGCTTCACCCAGGTCGACCATTTGGTGTAGGCCGCAAAGCTCCCCTTGATCGACCCCCACACGCCACCCCAGCTCGAGGTATCCACCCCCGTCACATCCTGCACGAACTTGGCCGTGGCGCCATTCGCGGGCACGAACAGCGCAGAGATCCCGGCGATGGCGATGTTGGCCATCAGGGTGAGGGCGACCAGCATCAGCTGCTTGGGGATGTTGAGCAGGTAGCGGCGCCAGTACATCATGTTCATCATCGAGGGCGGCGCAGGCAGGCCCATGGGAATGTGGACCGAGTAGCCCATCGCGCCGGCGGTGCAGGCTGGCATGCTGTTGATCAGTGTGTCGACCTTGGGGAACTTCGGCGTCATCCAGAGGTAGATCAGGCCGAAATACGGGTGCGGCACCATGGGGATGGGCGCCGGCGCGGGCGGGATGATCACGGCGTGGAAGTCCAGGCCGATCACCATGTCGGTCATCTTGGCGGCGGGCCACAACATTGTTTTCGTGCCTTTCCGGGGTTGGTGCGGCGGCGGCTCAGCGGCTCACGTCGACGACTTCGAGCCGGCCGCTGAAACGCGTCCGGCGCCACTTGACCTTCACATGATCGCCGGCTTGGTAGCTGTCGAAAGCCTCCTTGGTGACGAGGCCGACGGTCGGCTCCTGGCCGATGTTCATCGTCACCGCGAAAAAATCGGCCTGCTGGTAAGCCTGCGTCCAGGCGCGGCCGGCCACCACGTTGGTGTTGTAGGTGGTGCCGCCGGCGGTGAACTGCTTGCCGGTCACGACGGCGTCGGCGCTGTGCAGCTCCAGGCCGATGCGGTCGAGCGCGCCATAGGCGTAGTAGCCGCCCACGCACACCAGCAGGATCAGCGGAAAGATGTAGGCGAAGGGGTTGGCCTGGAACGCCGTCATGGCGCCTCCTTGTTTCGGATTCATTGCACGGCCACTTCCATCTTGCGCATCTGCGGCAGCCAGTCTCGGCCAGGGTAAGGCACCGCGATGCGCCAGACGATGTCGAGCTGGCGTTCTTCCAAGTGAATCATGACGGTGTGCATCACCGTCTCGGGCGCCTGCGGGCCTTGGCCGATGTCGAGCGCAAGTCGTGGCGTATCGGTGGGCAGGCGAAACGCGAGCCGGCCTCCGGGGCTCAGGTTCTCGGCGAGCACGTTTTCGCCGCCTTGCAGATAAGGCATCGCCAGGCCGCGCGCGGCGCCCTGGAAAAAGCGGAAATCCATGTCGGGCAGCTTGTGCCGCATGTAGGCCTCGCGCTGATCCGCCGGCACGAGCTGGCCGTAGGCCTGCCGCAACTCCTGCTCGGTCGCACGGTCGCCGGGCAGGATGCCGGCGTATTGCGCGCGCGCGAACCAGGCCTTGGGATACCAGCCCAGGCCCATCGGAAAGGGCTGCTGGTTCCACTGGGCGAACTCGCCGATGCACAAGCGCTCGGGCGTGAGCAGGTCGGCCGGGTCTTCGAAGTTGGGCAGCGCCAGGCCTTGGACACCAGCCGGCGCGTTGGCGATGACGAAGCCTTTGCCCAGCGGGTTGGGCGGATACGGATAAGGCGTGTCGGGATCGAAGGCCACGTCAGTGCCGCCATAGGCGCGTTCGTAACGCAGCTCCATCGTCTCGAAGGCCTGTGGCTCGCCGAAGACAGGCGACGAGCCACCAGCGTGGTGGGCCACGCGGTCGCCGAAGACGCCGATCTTCTTGCTGCGGTCGCCCACGTGCAGCGCGGCCTGGCAGGCCTGCGTGGGCCGGCCGCCGGGGGCGTGGACGAAGCCGTTCAGGATCACGTCGGTGCCGAGTTTGAAGGGCACAAAATCGCTCTCGTAGCGCACCGCCGAATTCATCGGGCTGTCCCAGAACACGTCACCGGGAACCAGCGCGCGGTCTTCTTCGGCGCGAGTGCAAGGCGCGTTGGGCACGATGTCGTAGCTGCGTTTGAGCAGCACGCCAAGGATGTGCTCGCCGGCCGGCGTCTGGCCCGGCAAGACGATGGTCACGCCACGCGATGCGAGCACGGCGCTCATTGCACCTCCGCGTGCAGCCGCGTCATCTTCGGCAGCCACTGATAGCCGGGATAGACCTGCGCGCCGCGCCAGACGATGTCGAGCGCCAGGTCATCGGGCCGGATGCTCACGGTGTGCATGCGGGTTTCGAGAGACTTCAGGCCTGGGCCCAGGTCGAGGCCGATCTTCGGCGTGTCACCGGGCAGGCGAAAGTCGATCAAGCCGTCCGGCGACAGGCCACGCAAGGTGATGCGTTCATCGGCCTGCAAGCTGGTGAAGATCATGCCGAGCGAGGCGCCGTTGGCGAAGTGCGCCTCGAACGGCGCGAGCCTGCTCTGCTTGGCGAGCGCCACATGGTTTTGCGGCAGCAGGCCCAGTCGCTCTTCTGCCGTCACCGTGCCGGCCGCCAGAAACGCCGGGTACGAACCGAGCAGCGCACAGCGCGGATACCAGGTGCGCTGGCGCCAGCCGTAGCCTTGTGGCAGCGGTTGCAGGTGCCAGCGCTTCGGGTCTTCGATGACCACGCGCTCGGGTGTGAGCAGGTCGTCCGGGTCTTCGATGTTGGGCAGCGCCAGGCCATCGATCACCTCGGCGACATTGCGCAGCGCCACGCCCTTGCCCATGAAGTTGCGCGGGTAGAAGAACGGGATGTCGGGCAGGCTCTTGGGATCCTGGCCGCCGTAGGCGCGGTCGTAGCGCAGGTCCATCTCGGCGAACGGCTGTGGGTCCGAGAACCCCGGCGCGAGCCCTTCGCGATGCTGGCATTGCCGGTCGCCGGTGACGAGCAAGGTCTTCTCGCGCCCGGCCAGCGCCACGCTCACCTGCATCTGCTGCGTGGGCGCACCTGCGGTGGCGTAGGCCTTGCCAACGACGACCACATCGACCGACGGTTTGTACGGCGCCAGCTCGCTTTCGTGCGCGACCGTCGCCCATTCGGGGTCGCCATGGTCGAAGTATTCGTCGATCATGCGAAACGGCTGATCGACCTCGGCGCGCGCCGCCGCCTGACGGTGGGCGATGCGGTAGCTGCGCTTGACCAGCACGCAAAACACATGCTCGCCGCGCTCGTTGCGGCCGGGCGCGATCTCGACGATTCCGCTGCTGTGGGCGCTGGCGCTGGCCATGGCGGCTGGGTTCGTGCTCAAGGGTTGAGCATCACCATGCCACCCTTGACGGTGTTGGTGGCCGAGCCTTCCGAGAGCACGATCGCGCCCTTGGTCTGGTGCTGCGAATCGGCGATGGAGTCGACCGTGCCGCCCTTGGTCTCGACGTGCGTCGACCCCTTGATCGCGATGTTCACGCCGGTGATCTCGATCGTGCCGTCGCTCTTCATCACGATCTTGCTCGAACCGGTGTGCAGCGTGATCATGGTCGATGCGTCGATCAGGATCTCGCTCGCGGTGGACTTGATCTCGATCTTGTTCTTGACGGTCGTCGTCTGCGTGTCGTCGTAGTTCTCGACCAGCGCCGCCTGCACGTGATAGGTCGCCTTGTTGGCCGCCACGTCATGGCTGTAGGTGCCGGTCTCGATCGTGATCTTGGTGTCCTTGGTCACCGTCTCGGTGTGGGTGCCATCGACCTTGATCGTGCGGTCGTTGTGGATGATCTGGCTGTCGTCGTGTTCGACGGTGGTCGCCATGTCGTACTGCGCGTGGATCGTCACCTTTTCCTTGCCGGCGGTGTCGTCCATCGACATCTCGTTGTAGCCCTTGCCCTTGTGGGTGTTGGACTTCAGGCCGCTGATGACCGCAGAGCCCGGCAGCGGGTACGACGATTTGGACTCGCCGTTGTAGACGCGGCCGGTGATGATGGGCTGGTCGGGGTCGCCTTCGAGAAAGTCGACGATCACTTCCTGGCCGATGCGCGGTATCGAGACCGAGCCCCAGCCCTTGCCGGCCCAGGGGTGCGAGACGCGGATCCAGCAGGAGTCGTTCTCGTCCTTCTTGCCGAGCCGGTCCCAATGGAAGTGCACCTTCACGCGGCCGTGCTCATCGGTGTGGATTTCTTCGCCGCTCGGGCCGACGACGATCGCGGTCTGCGGGCCTTGCACGAAGGGCTTGGGCGTGAGGCGGGCAGCGCGGAAAGGGGCGCCGCCGGGCATCGCGGTAAAGCTGCAATGCACCGAGGGCGCGGTCGCCTGGTCGCCGGATTCGCCGGCCGCCGCCTGCAGATGGATGCGGGTGGAGACGACGAGGCAGTCGACCTCGTTCTGGTCGTCGCGCGGGTGGTCGGTGAGCTGGAACAGGCTGCCGACGGCGAGAGCGCGCACGTTGCCGCTGCCGTTGATGGTCTCGTGGCGCGCCTGCAATTCTTCGAGCCGGGTGCGGCTGTAGCGGCGCGCGTCGTCGATGGTGACGTATTCGCCGGGATAGTCGAAGTACTTGCCATCGGCGCCAGTGTGCTCGCGTGTTTGCAGGTACTTGCCTTCGAGGTTGAGCTGCGGGCGCTTGAAGTCGAAATCGGTCAGGACGAATGCGCCGGGCTGGATGCCGCGGCTGAAGACCCAGTGGTCGATGGCCTCGGTGTCCACCATGCTGCCGTGCACCGGCGTGTAGGTGAAAGACTCGAAACCCGGCAGGGCCTCGTGCGCCGACGGGCTGTCGACCAGCACCATGGTGTGCTGCCCTTCGTCGTGCTCGAAGTAGTAGTAGATGCCCTCCTGCTCCATCAGCCGGCTGACGAAGTTGAAGTCGGTCTCGCGGTATTGCACGCAGTATTCCCACGGGCTGTAGCTGCCGGTGAGCTGGTCGTCGAACACGGCCACGCCATAGGCAGAGAACACTTCCTTCAGGATGTCGGGAATCGATTGGGTCTGGAAGATGCGGCAGTCGCTGCTGCGCGTGAGCATCCAGAGCCAGGGCCGCACCACGAGCTGGTAGTGGTAGACGCTGGAGTTGCCGACTTCACCCAGCAGCCCGAACTCGGTCACGTGGCCGTTGAAGTAGCGGATCGATTCGTCGGCGAGTTCCAGCTCGACCGTGACCAGCTTGCCGAGGATCTCGTAGGGGTCGAGCGTGGCATCTTCCGAGACGGCTTCGATGGCGAACTCGAAGGGCCGCCCCAGCTCTTCGCTGGCCGACATCGATCTGAAGCGCAACTCGTCCTCGAAAGGCGAGACCAGCTTCATCAGCAGGGGCGTGTCGGTAGGCATAGGCGTGAGGGAAACGTGTTCTGGTGAGGCCGGTCAGGCAAGGGCAGGCAAGGCAATAGCGCCCGGCCGGCGTGCCGTGACCACGAGGCCTTCGACCGAGCGGCCGGCTTCGCGCCGGAGTATGGCGTTCGCGAAGGTCGGCGCGTCGAAACCGGCGGCAAGCAGCGTGCGGTCGATGTAAGGCCGCGAATGGCTGTATCGGCCGTGGTGGTTGAGTCGGTAGCCCGGCTGCGAGTGGTCGGCATCATCCGCCGCTGGTTCCGCAAGCCTCAGCGCTTCGACGGTGAAGACCAGGTGCCCGTTCGCACGCAGCGCGTCGAACGCCGCCTGCGCCGCTTCTTCCAGCGGGCCGAAGTAGCACAGCGTATCGGCCGAGACGATCACCTCGAAGGCCGACGGCTGCGCACGCAAATCGGCCACGAGTTCGGCCTTGACCAATTCGTCGTACACGCCACGCAGCTTTGCCTTGGCCAGCATGCCGGCCGAGAGGTCCACGCCGACCAGCCGCTTCGCGTATGGCGCCAGCAGCGGGCCGCAGAGGCCCGTGCCGCAGCCGGCGTCGAGCATGTCGAACTTCGTGGTCTGTGCACCGGCCGATGCAGCAGAAGCGATATCGGCCACGGCCTGCGCAACCAGCCCAGGCGCACGGTAGGTGAGCTGTTCGAGCTTGGCATCGAAGCTCTCGGCGAAGGCATCGAAGGTCGCCTCCACATACGCATCGCTCGCACGCTGCGGCACGCCTTCGCCGGTGCAGGCGGCGAGGTAGTGCAGCGGCAGCGGGTTGTTCGGCTCGTCGGCCAGCCATTCGCGGTAGATGCGCGCGGCCGCTTCGGCGCGGCCGAGGATGCACAGCGCGAGCGCCGCCAGCCGGCGCGTGGCCGGGCTGGTGGGCTGCATCTCCAGCGCCTTGCAGTACTGCTCAAGCGCAGCTTCATGCTGGCCTTGCGAGGCGAGCAGGTTGCCGAGATTGTTGTAGGCGTCGATGAACTCCGGGTCGATCTGCGCCGATTGGCGATACGCCGCTTCGGCCTCGGGCAGGCGCTGCTGGTGGCGGCGCAGCACGCCGAGGTTGTTCATCAGCACCGCGCTCGGCGCACCGAGAGCCGCCGCATGTTCGTAGGCCTCGGTGGCTTCGTCGACCCGGGCCGAATCGAGCAGCATGTTGCCCAGGTTCAGGTGCAGGCCGGGCGCGTTGGGCGCGAGCGCAATGCTTTGCTGCATCAGCGCAATGGCCTCCGGCCGGTGGCCGCGGGCGTAGCGCAGGATGCCCATGAACTGCAAGGCATCGGGGTGCTCGGGCGCGATGGCGAGCACGGCGCGATAGACCTCTTCGGCCTGGTCCAACTGGCCGAGCCGGTGCAGCCGCGTGCCGAAGACGAGCGCTTCTTCCACCGTCATCTCGGTCGGCAGTTCGGTGGCCCGCTTCAAAGCCACCCGGTCGGTCAAGGTCGTCTCCACGGCGGGTTCAATCCTGGAAGCTGTACTCGAACTGCTTGTCCTTCACGCCGACCGCCACACCGCTCAGCGGCGTGCCGGAGATCATGCGGTTCAGGAACTCGCGCGACAGGTCGGGCAGCATGGTGTTGGTAAGGATCGCATCGATCATGCGGCCGCCCGATTCGTTCTCGGTGCAGCGGCTCACCACGAGCTTGATGACATCGTCGCTGTAATTGAACGGCACCTTGTGGCGCGCCTCGATGCGCTTCTTGATGCGGCCGAGCTGCAGCTTGACGATGCTGCCCAGCATCTCGTCGCTCAGAGGGTAGTAGGGGATGGTCACCAGCCGCCCGAGCAGCGCGGGCGGGAAGACCTTGAGCAGCGGCTCGCGCAACGCCTTGGCCAGGCCTTCGGCATCCGGCAGCAGCTCCGGGTCCTTGCACATGCTGGCGATGAGGTCGGTGCCGGCGTTGGTGGTCAGGATGATCAGCGTGTTCTTGAAGTCGATCGAGCGGCCTTCGCCGTCTTCCATCCAGCCTTTGTCGAAGACCTGGAAGAAGAGTTCGTGCACATCGCTGTGGGCCTTCTCCACTTCGTCGAGCAGCACCACCGAGTAAGGCTTGCGCCGAACGGCTTCGGTCAGCACGCCGCCTTCGCCATAGCCCACATAACCGGGCGGCGCACCCTTGAGCGAGGAGACGGTGTGCGCCTCCTGGTACTCGCTCATGTTGATGGTGATGATGTTCTGCTCACCGCCGTAGAGCGCTTCGGCCAGCGCGAGTGCGGTCTCGGTCTTGCCCACGCCCGAAGTGCCGGCGAGCATGAACACGCCAATCGGCTTGTTGGGGTTGTCCAGGCCCGCGCGCGAGGTCTGGATGCGCTTGGCGATCATCTCCATCGCATGGTCCTGCCCGATCACGCGCTGCGCCAGCAAAGTGGGCAGCTTGAGCACGGTCTCGATCTCGTTGCGCGCCATGCGGCCGACGGGAATGCCGGTCCAATCTGCCACGACGCTTGCCACCGCTTGATAGTCCACCGTCGGCAGGATCAGCGGGCTCTCGCCCTGCAGCGCGGCGAGCTGCGATTGCACGCCGCGCAGTTGTTCGAGCAAGGCAGCGCGGTCGGCTTCGGTCAGGCCGTCGTTCGGCGTGGGCGTTTCTGCCGTCTTCGCGGCCACATCGGCAGCGGCTTCCAGCTTCGTGCCGGTGCCTTCGACGGCATGCTTGCCATCGCGCAGCTTGGCGCGCAGCGAGAGCAGTTCGTCGATCAGCTTGCGCTCGCTGGCCCAGCGTTCTTCGAGCCCTTTCAATCGTTCCCGTTCGGTCGTCAGCAAGGCATCGGCCGAGACCTGGCGCTCGGCGATGTCGACCCCGATCGCCTTCTCGCGGCCGATGATGCCGAGTTCGGTTTCCAGCGACTCGATGCGCTTGCGGCTGTCGTCCACCTCGGCGGGCGTGGCGTGCAGGCTCACGGCCACACGGGCGCAGGCAGTGTCGAGCAGGCTCACCGATTTGTCGGGCAACTGGCGCGCCGGAATGTAGCGGTGCGAAAGGCGCACCGCGGCTTCCAGAGCCTCGTCGAAGATCTGCACCTTGTGGTGCGCTTCCATGGTGGAAGCCACGCCGCGCATCATCAGAATGGCCTTGTCTTCGGTCGGCTCATCGATCTGCACGGTCTGGAAGCGGCGGGTGAGCGCCGGGTCTTTTTCGATGTGCTTCTTGTACTCGGCCCAGGTCGTCGCGCCCACGGTGCGCAACGTGCCGCGCGCGAGTGCCGGCTTGAGCAGGTTGGCCGCGTCACCCGTGCCGGCCGCGCCACCGGCGCCCACCAGCGTGTGGGTTTCGTCGACGAACAGGATGATGGGCGTGGGGCTGGCCTGCACTTCTTCGATCACCGAGCGCAGGCGCTGTTCGAACTCGCCCTTCATGCTGGCGCCTGCTTGCAGCAGGCCCACATCGAGCGTCAACAGCTTCACGTCCTTCAGGGCAGGTGGCACATCGCCGCGCGCGATGCGCTGCGCGAAGCCTTCGACGACCGCCGTCTTGCCCACGCCCGCTTCGCCGACGAGGATGGGGTTGTTCTGCCGGCGCCGCATGAGGATGTCGACCACCTGGCGGATCTCGTCGTCGCGGCCGACGATCGGGTCCATCTTGCCACCGCGAGCCTGCTCGGTCAGGTCGGTGGTGAACTTCTTCAGCGCCTCCTGCTTGCCCATGGCGGCCGGGGCGATGGCGCCGCTGGCTTCACCGGGCGAACCGGCGGACGACCCATCGCTCGCCGGCTGGCCGTCTTCGGGCGAGCCTTGCACGATCTTGGCGAGGTTGTCGGCCAGGTCGTCGGGCTTGATGCGTTCGAACTGGCGCGACATCGCGAAGAGTGCGTTGCGCAGGAACGTGGTCTTCAACATGCCCAGCATCAGGTAGCCGGTGCGCACCGTGGCGTCGCCGAACATCAGCGAGCCGTAGACCCAGCCACGTTCCACGGCGTTGGCCACGTTGTCGGAAATGTCGGAGATCGAGGTCGCGCCGCGCGGTAGGCGGTCGAGCGCGTTGGTGATGTCCTTGGCGATGATGCCCACGTCGAGCTGGTAGTGCTTGATGATGCGATGCCAGTCGCTGTCCTGCGCCTGCACGATCTGCGAGACCCAGTGCTCCAGCTCCACATACGGGTTGCCGCGCAGCTTGCAGAAGACCGTCGCGCCTTCGATGGCCTTGTAGGCGGTGCTGTTCAGTTTGCCGAACAGGGCAACGCGGCTGATTTCACTCATGCGGGACTCCAGGTGAAGGGGCGTGTGGCAGCGTGTTCGCCGGCCGCGTCGCGGGGTGGTCTAGACAACTTCTGGCGGCTCAGCAGCCGCTCGGCATCGAGCGTGAGCGCGGGTGCATCGGCGCGGCGCGCACGCGAGCCGAGCCAGCTCGTCCAGCCCAGGCGCTGGTGCGCGCCGAGCCGGGTGCGCGGCACTTCGGCCGGTTGCAGCACCAGCCGCAAGTCCCATTCGAGCTGCTGCGAGAGGTAGTCGCGCACGAGTGCCACCAGGCCGCGCAGCGGTTTGCCGGCGGGTTTTTCGACCGGCAAAAAGCTCTCGAAGCGCTCCAGCGTCAACGGCCCGATCTCGATGCGGAACTTGTGCTGCCGGTCCCACACGCGCCGGCCCAGCACCACGCCCATGCCGAGTTGCTGGCTGGGGCCGGGCTGCTGGTCCAGCCGCGTGCGTTCGCTGGCCGGCAGCTCCATCCAATGGCCGACGAAGCTCTCGATGCGCACCGGCTGGCGGAAGTAGCCGCTCAGGATGGCGGCCAGCCCATCGGCATTGCGGGTGCGCTGCACAAAGAGGCCGGCGAAGTGCAGCCGCACATGGTCGGGGACTTCTTCGCGTCGCGTCAGCGCCGGCGAGCCGTAGCCGATCAGCGAACCCACATAGGTCGCGAAACGATCCTGCGCCGGCCGGTCGAGAGAGACCGCCGGCTGGGCCTGCGACCAGGCGCGGTAGAACAGCAGCAGCAGCCGGTGGTGGAACATGTCGGCAAAGCGCGCGAGCGTGGGGTCGCGCGCCAGCAGGCGCTCACGGGCGTAGTCGGTCAGGTGCAGCGGCATCGGGCCGTTGGGGCCGAAGAGACCGAAGAACCGCACATCAAGCCGCGGCGGCCGGCCTTGCGTGCCGGGCGTGAAGGCCGAGAGGGCAGCCGGCGCAAAGTCCATCGCCGGCGTGTGGCCGAGGCGCAGCGGCTCATCCGATGGCCGTGCCGCCGTGCCCAGGCGCGGCAGGTGCGGGAACAGTGTTTCGACGCGGCGCAGCGCCATGCGGAAATCGTGCTTCCAGGGCTCGCGCTCCAGCGCGGTCCACAGGGCATTGAGCGCCAGGGCGTTCAGCGAGCGGGCGTCCGAAGAAGGCGCGGACGACAGCGCAGCGCTAGATCGGTTGTCGGGCGCGTTCATAACACCGCCGCGCTGCCGGCCTGCGCGCCCCAGCGTTCGATCTCGCCACGCGAGAGTGAGCGCAGCACGGTTTCGGTGTGCGAATTGATGGTCACATAGCGCGCGAAAAACCGCGAGAGCACGCTGCCCAGCAGGTAGGCACTCGCACCTTGAAAGGCGAGTTCATCCACCTCGACCTCGATCTCGAGCACGCGGCCGAAGGTGATGCGGCCGGGTGCCGGCAGGCGCCGCACCACGGGCTTGATGCGCACATGGCGCACGCCTTCGATCTGCCGCGTCATCGACTTGTCGGCGGTCACGGCGTAGAGGTCGAGCATCTCTCGCAGCGCGCTTGCGCCTTGTTCGGGGTCGGTATCGGTCAGCGACAAATGGTTGAGCGACAGGTGGTTGACGAAGCGCCAGACGAGGTTCGCGTCGCGGATGCGCGAGCTGGGCTTCGAAGGCCCGCTCGCCACGCGGATCTCATCGACCGGTGCCGAGATGTCGAGCGTGAAATCGCTGCGGCCCAGGCCGACGGGCATGTGCAGCGGCAGGTCGCGGTTGCTGCAGATGGCGCGCACCGAGAGCTGGCGCAAGTCGCCGGCATACGGCGCTTCTTGCGGATCGACCAGCGACACGAAAGCCTCGCTGCCGATGTAGCTGGAGCGCGCGCCCTGGTGCCGCGCCTTGGTGGACGCCAGCCGCGGCTCGCGCTGCAGGCAGTAGTAGGCGTCGTGTTCCGAGGGCTCGCTGCCGTAGGCGGCGTACATGGGCACGAAGTTGCGCTCGGTGCCGCTGCCCGCGCCGTGGCCCTTCACTTCGAGCAACTCGTACACCTCGTAATCCAGAGGCTGGGTGCGGTCGGGCACGATGTGGTGGTCGTGGGTTTCGTCGCTGAGCTGGATGCGGTCGCAGCGGTGCTCGAAGAGGTTGACGGCCGGGGCGCAGTGCAGCGCGAAGTTGGCCGCGGCGAGCACGCCTTCGAGCTGCGGGTCGCCCTGGTCGAGCAGGAAGTACAGATCGACCTCACGCGCATCGTGCCCGGCCAGCGCACCCGCCAGACCCTGCACATCGGCGAACAGAAAGCGCTGCGGGAAGGCAAAGTATTCCTGCAGCAGGCGGTAGCCCTGGAAGCCGCGCAGCGTGGTCGGCAACAGCGCTTCTTCGTCGGTGAAGCCGACATCCTTGATGCAGGTCCCGGGCAGCGTGGCCTTCCAGCCGGCGGCCGCCTTGCCGGGCTGCGGCGCGGGCAGCACCAGCACGCCCATGGTGTGGCCGAGCAGGCGTTCGTAGAGGCGGTAGGCGGTTTCGTCCTGGCCGGTGAAGTGCAGCCGCAGCGACTCGATGCCGAGCGCGCCCAGGCTGGGCTCGCCGGTCGCGCGCAGGCGAATGCGGATGCCGGCGCGCGGCTTCTTGCTGCCCAGACCGGCGCTCGGCAAGTCGGCCACGTGCGGCAGGTATTGGGCCTCTGCCAGCTCGATGGGCCAGAGGCGAACCGGCTGCGCGGTGCGAAAGCGGCACTCGGTGTTCTCGCCCTTGCCGAGCAGGCCGCGCAGCAAGGTGCCGCGTTCGATGGTGGCGCCGGCCGCGAGCGACGGGTCGCCCATGTTCGGGTGAAAGCGCGCGATCAGCATCGAAGGCACCGGCGCCAGCGCGTTGGGGTAGACGGTCTCGAGCAGCCGGTCGGTGAAGCGCGGAAACTCCGCATCGAGCCGCACCTGCACGCGCGCCGCGAGAAAGGCGAAGCCTTCGAGCAGGCGCTCCACATAGGGGTCGGAGACCGGCATGGTGTCCAGCCCCAAACGCCCCGCCACCTTGGGGAATTGCTTGGCGAACTCCGCCCCCATCTCGCGCAGATGGCCGAGTTCCTGGTTGTAGCGGTCGAGCAGGCCCATGGC
>JAMFRW010000226.1 GCA_026224975.1 Rhodoferax sp.
CTTGGCCATCTTGCTTGACGGCCGTAAAGTACATGCCCTCCGGCGTCTGCTTCACCAGTTCGTTGAGGATATTGACCGGTACGTTGCGGTCGGCCTGCAAATCCTCCACCGCCTTTTGGCGCGCCGTCAGCGATGCGATCTCCGCCTTCAGATTGGCGATGTCCTTGATCTCGCCGTCGAGCTTGGCGATCTCGCCTTGCAGGAACTGGTTGCGCTCGACCTGCGTCGCCTTCAGTTGCTCGACGACGACGTACCAGCCGCCGACGATCGCAAGGCCAGCGGCAGCCGCGACTGCCAATCCGGCGAAGAACGCGATCTTCTTGCGTTTGCGCCGTTCTTCCCGATGCGGGAGAAGATTGATCAAGATCACTGCACGAACCTCCGCATGGCCAGGCCGCAGGCCGTGAGGTATGAAGGAGCTTCCCGCCGCAGCTTGCTTTCACGCACCGCCGAGCCGAGCTTCATGTTCTCGAAAGGGTTGACGACCATCGACGCGAAGCCGGTCAACTCGGTGACGCGATCCTTCAGGCCGGGCAAGGTTGCCGTTCCGCCGGCCAGCATCACGTAGTGCACCTTGTGGTGCGGCGTGCTGGTGAAGAAGTACTGCAATGCGCGGCCGATTTCCTGACTCAGGCTGTCGACGAACGGCGCGAGCAGCGAGGTTTCATAGTCGTCCGGCAGATCGGCGGCGAGCTTCTTCTGCTCGGCCTCTTCGTACGAAAAACCGTACTGGCGCGAGATGAGCTGAGTGAGCTGCGAGCCGCCGAAAGCCTGGTCGCGGTCATAGAGCATCTCGTCGTCGCGCAGCACCTTGAGGCTGGTGGTGTCGGCACCGATCTCGAACAGCGCCACGAGCGCGTCGTGCCCTTCGTTGGGTAGCGCGGCCACAAGGCGGCTCATCGCGAGGCGCGAGGCGTGAGATTCGATGTCGAGCACCGCCGGCTTCAAGCCCGCGGCTTCGGCCAGGCCCTGGCGGTCCTGCACACGGTCCTTGCGCGATGCGGCGATCAACACTTCCACATCACCGACCGAGGTGGGGCTGGGCCCGATCACGCAGAAATCGAGACTCACTTCATCGAGCGAAAACGGGATGTACTGGTTGGCTTCGGACTCGACCTGCAGTTCGAGCTCTTCCTCGCGCAAGCCAGCGGGCAGCATGATCTTCTTGGTGATCACGGCCGATTGCGGCATGGCCATCACCACATGGCGGGTGCGCGTGCCGCTCTTGACGACGACGCGTTTGACGGCCTCGGCGACCTCGTCGAACTTCTCGATCTGGCCATCGGCGATCCAGCCTTTTTCGAAACTCTCGGACGCAAAACGCTCCAGTACGTATTCGCCGGTCGCCACTTGGCCGAGTTCGACGAGCTTCACGCTGGATGAGCTGATGTCCAGCCCGATCATGGGCGGGTGCTTACGGCCCAACAACGTGTCTAGGAAGCTCACGACGCCTTTCCGCCAGCATGTCAAAAATTGCTGCTGACTGTTAATAAGTTACTTCAATGCTAGCAGTAAAGCCCTTGACCCACAAAGCAAATTCCCGTTTTGGAACCTGTTGCTCGTTGCGAAACTCATACTGCCGATACGCAGTTTTATCGTGGATTCCCGGCGCCCTGCGGGCAGAAATAGTGCGTGTTTCCGGCACCTGTTCGGCTTGACGCCGACAGGTTATCGGTGCACCTCGGCGTTTCTATAATGCGACACCACCGTTGGAGTTCCATGAGCGATCCCGAGCGCGCGGCCAAGCGGCCCGCCGATGACCCTTCGATGCGCTCCGGTGCATCCACCCTGCCCTCCTGGGTCCGCTGGCTCAGCCGCAGCCTCGCATGGCTGTTCGGCGCCGCTGCGGCCGGCGCGGTGGCGGTATTCATCCTCGTCGGCATCGCGCTGGCGGTGGCCTACCCCAACCTGCCCGAAGTCAGCGGCCTGACCGACTACCGGCCCAAGCTGCCGATGCGCATCTACTCGGCCGATGGCGTGCTGCTCGGCGAGTACGGCGAGGAGCGCCGCAACTTCCTGCCGCTCGCGCAAATCCCGAAGGTCATGCAGGAGGCGGTGCTGGCTTCGGAAGACGCGCGCTTCTATCAGCATAACGGCGTGGACATCAAGGGTGTGCTGCGCGCAGGCCTGGCGCAGTTCAGCCGCTCGCGCAGCCAGGGCGCCTCGACCATCACCATGCAGGTGGCGCGCAACTTCTACCTGTCGAGCGAGAAGACCTACACCCGCAAGATCTACGAGATGCTGCTGGCCTTCAAGATGGAAAGCCTGCTGAGCAAGGACCAGATCCTCGAGGTCTACATGAACCAGATCTTCCTCGGGCAGCGCGCCTACGGGTTCGCCTCGGCCAGCGAGATCTACTTCGGCAAGCCGCTCAAGGACATCAGCGTCGCCGAAGCCGCCATGCTGGCCGGCCTGCCGCAAGCGCCTTCGGCCTATAACCCGATCAACAATCCCAAGCGCGCCACCGAAGGCCAGCACCGCATCATCGACCGCATGCTCGAAGTCGGCTTCATCACGCCTGAGCAGCGCGAGCAGGCACGCGCCGAGGTGCTCAAGTACCGGGCGCCCTCCGAGGTGGCGGTTCACGCCGAATACGTGGCCGAAGCGGCGCGCCAGTTGATCTTCTCTCAGTACGGCGACGATGCCTACACGCGCGGCCTCAATGTCTACCTCACGCTCAAGTCCGATGACCAGATGGTCGCTTACCGGGCGCTGCGCAAGGGCATCATGAACTACGAGCAGCGGCAGGTGTACCGCGGCCCGGAAGACTACGTGGACCTGCCGGCCAACGCGAAAGACCTCGATGCGCGCATCGCCGAAGCCCTGCAAGACCACCCCGACAACGACGAGCTCAAGGCCGCCGTCGTGCTCGAAGCCGGCCCCAAGCGCGTGGTCGCCGAGTTGCAGAACGGCGAGGCGATCACCGTCACCGGCGATGGCTTGAAGCCGGTCACCTCGGGCCTGGCCGCCAAGGCCAACCCCAAGGTGCAGATCCGCCCCGGCGCGGTCGTGCGGCTGATCCGCGGGCCCAAGGGCGACTGGAGCGTGACGCAGCTACCCGAGGTCGAAGGCGCCTTCGTCGCGATCGATCCGCGCAGCGGCGCCGTGCTGGCGATGGTCGGCGGCTTCGATTATTCGAAGAGCAAGTTCAACCACGTGACGCAGGCGTGGCGGCAGCCGGGTTCGAGCTTCAAGCCCTTCATCTACTCGGCCGCGCTCGAAAAAGGCTTCACGCCGGCGACCGTGATCAACGACGCGCCGCTGTTTTTCGATGCTGGCGCGACCGGCAGCCAGCCGTGGGAACCGAAGAACTACGACGGCAAGTTCGAGGGGCCGATGTCGATGCGGCGCGCGCTCGAACAATCGAAGAACATGGTGTCTATCCGCATCCTGCAATCGATCGGCGCGCCGTACGCGCAGCAGTGGGCCACGCGCTTCGGCTTCGATGCCGACAAGCACCCGGCCTACCTGACGATGGCGCTAGGCGCCGGCTCGGTGACGCCGCTGCAGATGGCCGCGGCCTACAGCGTCTTCGCCAACGGCGGCCACCGCGTCAACCCGGTGCTGATCAGCCGGATCACCGACGCCAAGGGCAAGGTGCTGAACGAAGCCACGCCGGCCGTCATGGACGAAACGATGCGCACGATCGACGCGCGCAATGCCTTTGTGATGACCAACCTGCTGCAATCGGTGGCGAGCCGCGGCACCGCCGCATCGGCCAAGCGCGCGCTCGGCCGCGGTGACATCGCCGGCAAGACCGGCACCACCAACGATTCGATGGACGCGTGGTTCGCCGGCTTCCAGAAGACCATCGTCGGCATCGTCTGGATGGGCTACGACAACCCGCGCAAGCTGGGCGACCGCGAAACCGGCGGCGGCCTGGCGCTGCCGATCTGGATCGACTTCATGCAAACCGCGTTGAAGGGCGTGCCCATCGCCGACAACCCGGTGCCCGAAGGCGTGGTCAACGTCAACGACGAGTGGTACTACGAGGAATACGCCCGCGGCTCGGGCGTGAGCAGCGTGGGCCTGGAAGACAAGCTGCCGGTCGCGCCGAACGAAGAGGAGCGCAAGGGCATCCTCGACTTGTTCAGACGCTGATGAAGCCCCTCGGCCGACGGGTACGCCGGTCCGCCGCTTCGATCAAGCCGGCGGCGTGAAGAGCAGCGGCTTGCCCGCCTGCTCGCTGGCGCAAGCGGAAAGCGCCTCGAAGAAATCCCGGCCGACGCGCGTGTCGCGCCACTGGCCGTTCGAATGTTTGTAGTGGAAGCCGCCCGAGCGCGCGGCCATCCACAACTCGTGCAGCGGCGGCTGCGTGTTCAGGATGATCTTGCTGCCGTTCGGGAAGCCGAGTTCCAGCAAGCCCCCGGTGCGCTGGCTGTCGATGTCGACCACGTCGTCTTGCAGCCAGGCATCCACCGCCGCCTCGATGCTCGCGAGCACGGCATCCGTCTTCTCGCGGTATTCGCTGTCGGTGAGCGGTGTGGCAACCGAAGACGGGCTCTGGCCTGCGGCCGAATCGATGGACATGGTGACTAGAATCTCCGACATGTTGCAGTGCAAGACGAGTGTAGCGGCCCGCTTACAGGCCGCGTTGACAGTGTGTGCTTCGCTTGCCGCGGCAAGCCTCGTGGCCGCTTGCGGTCAGAAGGGGCCGCTGATGTTGCCGAAGCCGTTGCCGTCGAGCGCGTCGGCATCCGCGCCTCGCTCGCCTGCGCCACCTCCCGCGCCCTCGCCTGTTGCTTCACCCGCCATCTCGCCCGCTGCCTCACCTGCTTCTTCACCATGACGATTCCCGGCTCGCCCCACATCGCCTACCGCGGCGATGCGCTCTTCATCGAAGACCGCGCCGTCGCCGATCTGGCGCACGAGTTCGGCACGCCTCTCTACGTCTATTCGAAGAGCGCGATGTTGGAAGCGCTCGCCGGCTACCAGCGCGCGTTGGAAGGCCGCGATCACCTGATCTGCTATGCGATGAAGGCCAACTCCACGCTCGCCGTGCTGCAGACCTTCGCCGCCGCCGAGTGCGGCTTCGACATCGTCTCCGGCGGCGAACTGGCGCGTGTGCTGGCTGCCGGCATTTCACCGGCGAAGGTGGTGTTCTCCGGCGTCGGCAAGACGCGCACCGAGATGCGCCAGGCACTCGATGCAGGCGTGATGTGCTTCAACGTCGAGAGCGATGCCGAACTCGAAGTGCTCTCGGCTGTCGCCGTCGAATCCGGCAAGACGGCACGCATCAGCCTGCGCGTGAACCCCGATGTGGACGCCGGCACGCACCCCTACATCTCCACCGGGCTGAAAGCCAACAAGTTCGGCATCGCGCACGAAAGCGCAGTCGCGAGCTATCAGCGCGCCGCGGCGCTGCCCGGGCTCGAAGTGATCGGCATCGATTGCCACATCGGCTCGCAGATCACCGAGATCGGGCCGTATGTGAATGCGCTGGACCGCGTGCTCGACCTGGTCGAAAAAGTCGAGGCGCACGGCATCACCATCAAGCACCTCGACCTGGGCGGCGGCCTCGCCATCACCTACACCGACGAAGCTCCACCCGCCGCCGAAACGCTGGTGCGCCGCCTGCTCGCGCGCATTGACGAACGCGGCCACGGTCATCGCAAGATCATGTTCGAACCCGGCCGCTCGCTGGTCGGCAATGCGGGCGCGCTGGTCAGCGAGGTGCTGTACCTGAAGCCGGGCGAGGAAAAGAACTTCTGCATCGTCGACGCCGCCATGAACGACATGGCCCGGCCGGCCATGTACCAGGCCTGGATGCGCATCGTCGCCTGCGGTCTGCGCGAAGCTTCGCCCGTCACTTACGACGTGGTCGGCCCGGTCTGCGAATCGGGCGACTGGCTGGGCCGCGACCGGGCGCTCGCTGTCGAGGCCGGAGACTTTGTTGCCGTGCTGTCGGCAGGGGCGTATGGCATGACGATGGCGAGCAACTACAACTCGCGTGGCCGCGCGGCGGAGGTGCTGGTGTCGGGCGAGCGGGCGTTGCTGATCCGTGATCGGGAACAGGCGGTGGACTTGTTCCGCGGTGAGCATCTGATCGACTGAATCGTCCGGGGAGGTGCCGGCACCCGTAGCAGGCACTTCGACAAGCTCAGGATGAGCGGGAACTGGGGCTCAGCCCGAGCGGAAGGCGGCCACGCACCTCCCTCAAATCCGCCCCTCTTCCACCGCATGGCAAGCCACCAGCACGCCTTGCAAGCGCTGCAACGGTGGCCGCTCGGCCTTGCAGCGCTCATTCGCATGCGGGCAGCGCGGATGGAACGAACACCCCGTCGGCGGGTTCAGCGGATTGGGCACTTCGCCTTGCACTGGCGTGCGTGCCCGCCCGCTCATGTGGATGTCGGGAATCGCATCGAGCAGCATGCGCGTGTACGGGTGGCGCGGGTGCGAGAACAGTTCGGCCTTGTCGGCGAGTTCGACCAGGCGGCCCAGGTACATCACGCCGACCTGATCGCTCACATGCCGCACCACCGCGAGGTTGTGCGAGATGAAAAGGTAGGTCAGACCCTGCGTGCGCTGCAGGTCCTTCATGATGTTGAGCACCTGCGCCTGCACCGAGACATCGAGCGCCGAGGTGGGCTCGTCGCACACCAGAAATTCCGGCTGCGTGGCGAGCGCGCGGGCGATCGAGATGCGCTGGCGCTGGCCGCCGGAGAACTGGTGCGGGAACTTCTCGACATCGGCCGCCGCCAGCCCGACCGACTTCAACAACTCGGCCACGCGCGATTTCAGCTCGGCCTTGTCGTGCACCAGCCCGTGCTCCTTGAGCGGCTCGCCGACGATGTCGGCCACCTTCCAACGCGGGTTCAGGCTTGCGTACGGGTCCTGAAAAATCATCTGCATGCGGCGCCGCAAGGTGCGCGCGCCGCTGCCGGCGAAGGTCACCGCCGCATCGATGCCATCGAAATTGACGCTGCCTTGGGTAGGCGCATACAAGCCCACCAGCAAGCGCGCGACCGTGCTCTTGCCGCAGCCCGATTCGCCGACCAGCGCCAGCGTCTTGCCGCGCTCGATCGTGAAGCTCACGCCATCGACCGCGTGCACGAACTGGCGCGGCTTGCGCTCGACGACGCGGTTGAGCCAGGGTGCCGACACGTCGAAGGTCTTCGCCAGATCCTTGACCTCGACCAGAGGTGCCGTGATGACCGCGCTCATGCGGCCTCCCTCATGTCGCCCGCATGCAGCCAGCACGCCGCGCGCGTGGCGCCGGCCGGCAGCAGGTCGGGCCGCTCGACGCGGCAGCGGTCGAAAACACGCGGGCAGCGCGGGTTGTAGGCGCAGCCGGCCGGGATCGCCGTCAAGCGCGGCATGGAACCATCGATCTGCAGCAGGCGCTCGCGGTCTTCGTCCATCGCCGGGATCGAGCCCATCAAGCCCAGGGTGTAGGGGTGCGCGGGCGAATGGATCACGTCGTGCACCGGGCCGATCTCGACGATGCGGCCGGCGTACATCACCGCCACGCGGTCGCAGGTTTCGGCGATCACGCCCATGTCGTGCGTGACCAGCATCACCGCAGCACCGTGGTCTTTGCAGAGGCGCTTGAGCAGCGAGATGATCTGCGCCTGGATCGAGACATCGAGCGCCGTCGTCGGCTCATCGGCCACGATCAGCCGCGGCTCGGCAGCGAGCGCGAGCGCGATCACCACGCGCTGGCGCATGCCACCGGAGAACTGGTGCGGGTACTGGTCGATGCGCGCCTCGGCAGCCGGAATGCCCGTCTCTTGCAGCAAACGGATCGCCCGCTGGCGCGCTTCTTCGGCCGTCACCGGCAGGTGCGTCAGGATGGTCTCGGTCAGTTGCCGGCCGATGGTGTAGAGCGGATTGAGCGAGGTGAGCGGGTCTTGAAAGATCGCGCCGATCTGCCGGCCGCGCACCTTGCGCATCTCTTCGTACGGCAGGTTGTCGATGCGGCGGCCATCGAACAGGATCTCGCCGGACGCGACGCGGCCGGGCGGGTCGATGAGGCCGATGATGGAAGATCCGGTCAGCGACTTGCCCGCGCCCGATTCGCCGACCACGCCGAGGATCTCGCCCGGCGCGATGTCGAAGGACACATCGTCGAGTGCGACGAGCGTGCCGCGCCGCGTCGGGAACTCGACGCGGAGATTCCTGACCTGCAGCAACGGCGTGGCGGTCGTGGGGTGAAGAGGCAGGTTCATCGCAGGCGCGGGTTCAGGGCGTCACGCAGCCAGTCGCCGAAGAGGTTCATGCTGAGCGCGATCAGCAGCAGCATCGAGCCGGGAAAGATCACCAGCCACCACGCGCCACTGAAGAGTTGTTTGTTGCCTTCGTTGATGAAGGTGCCGAGCGAAGGCGAGGTGGGCGAGACGCCGACGCCGAGGAAGGAGAGCGTCGCTTCGGTCTGGATCGCCGTGGCCACATGGATGGTCGCCAGCACCATCACCGGCCCGAGCACATTGGGCAGCACATGCGTGCGCATGATGCGCATGGGCGAGACGCCGACCACGCGCGCGGCCTGCACGTATTCCTTGTTGCGCTCGACCATGGTCGAGCCCCGCACGGTGCGCGCGTACTGCACCCAGCCTGGCAAGGCGATGGCGAGGATCAACACGCCGAAGGCCAGCGAATCGTGCGCCTGCGGAAAGAGCGCACGGCCCACGCCGGCAATCAGCAGCGCAATGAGGATGGACGGGAACGACAGCATCACGTCGCACACGCGCATGATGAAGGCATCGATGCGGCCACCGGCGTAACCCGCCAGCAGCCCGAGCGAAACGCCGATCAACAGCGAGACGATGACCGAGGCGCCGCCGATCGCGAGCGAGATGCGCGCGCCGTACATCAGCGCCGAAAGCACGTCGCGGCCCTGCTCGTCGGTGCCGAGCAGGTACTTCGAGGTGCCGCCATTCATCCAGGCCGGCGGCAGCAGCGAATCGCTGAGTTCGAGCGTGGCCAGGTCGAACGGGTTGTGTGGGGCGACGATGCTGGCGAACACCGCCATGAACAGGCAGATCAGCGCCACCACCGCCGCGCCGATCGCCATCGGCGAACTACGGAAGGAGTGCCACACATCACCATCGAAAAAGCGCGCCCACGCACCGGGCGCGGGTGCAACAACGGGCGCGGCCGGTGCCGCCGGGTGCGCTGCGTTCATCACTTCGCCTTGAGCGAAACCCACTTGAAGAACATGCGGTTGTCGGGCAACTGCACGAGGCTGACCTTGTTGGTGAAGCCCCAGGCCAGCGCCTGCTGGTGCAGCGGGATGTAGCCGACTTCGTCCTGCACGATCTTGAAGGCCTCGCGGATCATCTCGTTGCGCTTTTTCTCGTCGGTTTCGGACTGGACCTTGAGCGTGAGCTCGTCGACACGCGGGTTGCTGTACCAGCCGAGGTTGAACTGGCCCTGGCCTTTTTCGGTCGGCGTGGCGAGGATGGACGACATCACGTCGTGCGAATCGACGGTGCTGGGCGTCCAGCCGAGCAGGTAGAAGCTGGTGTCGCGGCGCAGGATCTTCGGAAAGTAGCTGACCTTGGTTTCGGTCTGCAGATTCACCTTCACGCCGATGCGCGCGAGGTTGGCGGCCACCGCCTGGCAGATCGCCGCGTCGTTCACATAGCGGTCGTTCGGGCAGTTCATGCCGACTTCGAAACCGTTAGGGTAGCCGGCATCGGCCAGCAGCTTCTTGGCCGCTTCGGTGTCGTAGGGCAGGCGCTTGTTCATGTCAGCCTGAAAACCGCGCACGCCCGGCGCCAGCATTTCGGCCGTCGGCGTGGCGGCACCGCGCATCACGCGGGTCTTGATGGTTTCGATGTCGATCGCCTGGAAGAAGGCCTGGCGAACGCGCTTGTCCTTGAACGGGTTCTTGCCCTTGACGCTGCTGAACTGGAGTTCGTCACGCTTCTGGTCCATGCCCAGAAAGATCGTGCGCAGCTCCGGCCCTTGCAGCACGGTGATGTTGCCGGCGCTCTTGATGCGCTCGATGTCTTGCAGCGGCACCGGCTCCATCACATCGGTCTCGCCGCTGAGCAGCGCGGCCACGCGGGTGGCGTCGTTGCCGATGGGCGTGAAGATGATCTCGTCAAGGTTGCTTTCGACCTTGTCCCAGTAGTTGAAGTTCTTCACGAGCACGGTGCGGACCGAAGGCTGGCGCTCCTTCAGGCGGAACGGGCCGGTGCCGTTGGCCTTGAAGCTCGCGGCGTTTTCGATGCCCTTGCGGCGGTCGACCGGGGTTTGCGCCTTGTTGTCCTCGCACCATTTCTTGCTGAGGATGTAGACGTTGGAGAGCACATCAGGAAGGATGGGGTTGGGCGCGTCGGTTTCGATGTCGACGGCGTGGTCGTCGACCTTGCGCACCGCCTTGATCGAGTTGGTGTAGCCCTTCATGTCGGAGCCGTCACCACTGGCGCGCTTGTAGCTGAAGATCACATCGTCGGCGGTGAAAGGCGTGCCGTCGTGGAATTTGACGCCCTTGCGCAGCTCGAAGCGCCAGACGGTCGGGCTGGTCTGCGTCCACTTGGTGGCGAGCAGCGGCACGATCTTCATCGTCTTGTCGCGGCTCACCAGCGGCTCGTAGACACTGTAGGTGAAGCTCAGTTGCAGGGTCTCGTTGAGCGAATGCGGGTCCATGGACTGCACATCCCCGAGGTTCGACACGCGCAACGTGACGGCTTGCGAGAGGCCACAGGCCAGGACGAGGGCCGCGCTCAGGAGGGTCTGCTTGAAGTTCATCGGTGATGTTCTCTTTGGGAAAGTTCGAATGACGGTGGTTCGAATGACAAGGGCTGGGTCGGCTAGTGGCCACCAGCCGGTTTTTCCGCACGCAAGCGCGGGTCGACGGCGAAATAAAGAAGGTCCACGGCCAGGTTGATCACGACGAAGATCAGCGCGATCAGGCACAGGTAGGCGGCCATCACCGGAATGTCGGCAAAGGTCACCGCCTGGATGAAGAGCAGCCCCATGCCGGGCCACTGGAAGACGGTTTCGGTGATGATCGCAAACGCGATCAAGCCACCGAGTTGCAAGCCGGTGATGGTGATCACGGGCACCAGCGTGTTCTTCAAGGCATGCCCGAAGTAGACCGCCCGATTGCTCAAGCCCCGGGCGCGCGCGAACTTGATGTAGTCGGTGCGCAGCACCTCGAGCATCTCGGAGCGTACCAGCCGCATGATCAGCGTGAGTTGAAACACCGCGAGCGTGATCGACGGCAGGATCACGTGCTTCCAGCCATCCACCGTCAGGAAGCCGGTGCTCCAGCCGCCGAGCATCACCACCTCGCCGCGGCCGAAGCTCGGCAACCATTTCAAGGTCACGGCAAAGACCAGGATCAGCAGGATGCCGATGAGGAAAACCGGCAGCGACACGCCGAGCAGCGAAATCGTCATCAGCGCCTGCGACAGGAAGGTGCCGCGCCTTAGCGCGGCGTAGACGCCCATCGGGATTCCCAGTACCAGCGCGAGGAATGCCGCAGAAAAAGAGAGTTCGAGCGTGGCCGGCAGGCGCTCGGCGATCAACGACGACACCTTGCGGCCCTGGCGCAGGCTCAGGCCGAATTCACCTTGCACGGCATTGCCGACGAAACGGGCGAACTGAAGTGGAAAGGGCTTGTCGAGGCCCAGATCGGCACGGAGCTGCTGGCGCTGTTCGGGCGTGGCGTCCTGCCCGAGGATGTTCGTCACCGGATCGCCCACGTACTGGAACAGCATGAACGCGATGAACGCGACCGTGAGCATCACGATCACGGCTTGAACGATGCGTCGAAGGACAAAAACCAGCATGGAGGGCCAAAAGTGTTGGGTTGTGCATCAGAGCAAAACGCGAGCCACCCGTCAAAAGGGATAGCGCGTACGTGGATGCAGCGGGCTTCTGTTAGCAGCGCCCCCTTTGGCCGAAGTCAGGAATGTACAGACGAAAAAAAGGCCGCTGAATAGCGACCTTTTTGTTCTGGCGACAGCTTGCGCGAGGCAAGCAGTCGATCAGAAGAAGTGACGAACGCCGAACTCGGCGCCGGTGGACTTGCCGCCGAACGTCGGAGCTGCGGTGATGGCCGTACCACCAGCAACCGACAGACGCGAACCGTCGCCATTGCTCAGACGCGAGAAGTTCGTGTAGACAGCCGTGCGCTTCGACAGGTTGTACACGTAGCCCAGCTTCCACTGGTCGACCTTGTTGCCAGCGCCGTTGCCGGTCAGCTTGCTGCGGTCGTAGCCAGCGTGGATTTCGCCTTGGCCCAGGGGCACAACGCCGCTCAGGCTGAAGCGGTTTTCCTTGTAGCCGGCAACCGTGTCACGGTCGAAGTAGCCGAGGATCTTGGCAACGCCGAGGTCATACGAACCACCGATGTTCCAGGTCTTCTGGTCGTCGCGGGTGCCGGCGATGTTGGCTTGCGCGCCGTTGAACTTTTGCTGAGCGTATGCGGCAGCGATATCGAACGGGCCAGCCGCGAAGCCGATACGGCCACCGACGTAACGGCCGGGGTTATTGCCCGACGGGTTGGTCGTGCTACCAACAGCGCCGCCTTCACCAGCAGCAGCCATCACTTGGCCGTACAGGCCGCCCATCGCGGGCAGGAAGTACTGGATGGCGTTGTCGGCACGCACGAAGGTGGCGGTAGCCAGTTGCAGCACGTGGCTGGAATCACCCAGACCGTTGGTACCGAACGCGTCGAAGATCGTGTCGTTCCAGAAGGTCGGGGTGTAGTCACGGCCGAGGCGCAACTCACCGAAGCCACCGGAGAGGCTGACCGTCGAACGGCGGTTGAAGAACTTGGTGTTCGTGGTGCCGCTATCGGCGTTCACGCCAGCCAACAGCACGAAGCTGGCCTTCAGGCCGCCGCCGAGGTCTTCGACCCCACGGAAACCGAGCTGGCTGCTGTTGATGCCGTCTTGGCTCAGCGAGTAACGACGCTTGGAGCCGTCGTTCTTCACGTACTTGGCGCTCAGGTCGATCGTGCCGTAGAGGGTCACCGAAGATTGAGCCGAAGCGGCACCGACGTAAGCGCCCAGAACTGCGAGAGCGAGTAGAGATTTTTTCATTGCAACTATCTCCTAGGTTGAACAAGAGGTCCCGATCACGATTTACCCGCGGTGGGCAGATCAGGCACAACCCCCTCAGCGGAAGTTGTGTGTATTGCACCAGAGGGGCAGCCCACTGCAAAGCGTTGCCGGTCAAAAAAGGGCTTTGTGTTGTCTGTGCACAACGAGGCTGCATAGCGCCGTTTTCGGACTCGATCGGTGCGGTTTCAGCGGGAAGCGGATGGGTGGCAACCCGCCCGACGCGCCTGGGAGCGCTGGGCTATGCTTGGGGAAAACACCAGCCGCTGTCTCTTTTTCGGGACGGCTTGTGCGTGATGTCCCTCGCGTCGTTCGTGACGCCACCCGAACGGAGGTCGCCCTTGTCGCTGCTGGACTCTTTCCTGATCGCCGCCGATGGCGCCCTCCGCACCTTGTCAGGCGCGGGTCATGCCTCGCGGCCCAGCCCGGCAGCGCAAATGCCGTCGCCGGAACTCGATGCCGCACAGCGCCGCCTTTCCGGCGCGCTGATGCGCGTCAACCATGTCGGCGAGATTTGCGCGCAAGCGCTCTACAACGCGCAAGCGCTGACGACGCGTGACCCGCGCCTGCGCCAGCAGTTCGACCAGGCCGCGCGCGAGGAGACCGATCACCTCGCCTGGACGCAGCAACGGCTCGACGAACTCGGCGCCCACGCGAGCTGGCTCAACCCGCTCTGGTACGCCGGCGCCTTCGGCATCGGCCTGCTGGCAGGCCGCGCCGGCGATGCGGTCAGTCTGGGTTTTGTGGTGGAAACCGAGCGTCAGGTCGAACGACATCTGGAACGGCACCTCGACCGTTTGCCAGCAGAAGACTCGGCCTCACGCGCCCTGGTCCGCCAGATGAAGGACGATGAAGCGCGCCACGCGCAAAACGCCGAAAACGCCGGCGCGAAGCGGCTGCCCTTGCCGATGCGCTGGGCAATGCGCGGCGCGGCCAAGGTCATGACGACGACGGCGCATCACGTTTGACGTTTGTTCGAAGCGCATTCGAAGCGCGTTCGAGAAACCTGTTCGAAGCCGGCTCAGCGCAAGCCAGGAACCGGCGCCTACCGCCGCGAGAGCCGCTCAGCCCGCCTTCACTTCGAAGCTCGTCGTCACATCCGCGGTCTTGCCCAGCATGATGGTCGCCGAGCAGTATTTTTCGTGCGACAGCTTCACGGCGCGCTCCACTGCCGCTTCGGTCAGCGTCGGCCCGGTGACGATGAAGTGCATGTGGATCTTGGTGAAGACTTTCGGGTCGGTGGGCGCGCGTTCGGAGGTCACGACGACCTGGCAGCCCCGCACGTCCTGCCGGCCGCGCTGCAGGATCAGCACCACGTCGTAGGCGGTGCATCCGCCGGTGCCGGCGAGCACGGTTTCCATGGGCCGCGGCGCCAGGTTGCGGCCACCGCCATCGGGCGCGCCGTCCATCATCAGCAGATGCCCGCTGCCGGTTTCGGCGGAGAAGGCCATGCCGTTCGCCGGCATCCAGTTGATCGTGCAGTTCATCGTTCGCTTTCGTGCTTCTTTCGTACGTCTCGCATGCTTGGCGCACCGATTGAGGGCGGCAAAGATCGATTGTGCCCGGCATCGGACTGCATCGCAGATGACGTACAGAGCATGTGTCCCAAGACTTATTGCAGCGCAGCAAAAAAGCCTCTACACTCGCATGCATACGGGGAACGAGCTTCTCCGGACCGATTGTCTCCTCCACCTCCTCCATTGGTGGATTCAGCCCAAGGCAGCAATGTCTTGGGCTTTTTTCTTGGGCGCTCCACGGACCCGATGTCGCAAGAGAAGGCCACCCAAGTGCCGACGTATGATGCGGCGCCGCAAAATCCGCGGACCCTGGAGACAAGAAAAATGGCCGGCCCGCGACGCAACACCCTTCAACGCGCTACCCCGAAGGCGTCGAAGCCGGGCACGGGAACCAGAGACAAGTCCGCTCCCGCACTATCGCTCGCCGATTACCTGCAGAAGATCCTGACCGCACGTGTTTACGACGTGGCCGTCGAGACGCCGCTGGACCTGGCCAAGAATCTCTCCAAGCGCGTCGCCAACCACGTGCTGTTGAAGCGCGAAGACACCCAGCCGGTCTTCAGCTTCAAGCTGCGCGGCGCGTACAACAAGATGGCGCATCTGGCGCCCGAGCAGTTGAAGCGCGGTGTGATCTGCGCCTCGGCCGGCAACCATGCGCAAGGCGTGGCGCTGAGCGCCAAGCGGCTCGGCTGCAAGGCCATGATCGTGATGCCGGTGACCACGCCGCGATTGAAGATCGACGCGGTGCGCGCGCTCGGCGGCGATGTGGTGCTGCACGGTGAGAGTTATTCGGATGCATCCGACCACGCCAAGCTCTTGCAGGCCGACCACGGCCTCACCTTCGTGCACCCGTTCGACGACCCGGATGTGATCGCCGGCCAGGGCACGATCGCGATGGAAATCCTGCGCCAGCACCAGGGGCCGATCGATGCCGTCTTCGTCGCGATCGGCGGCGGCGGGCTGATCTCGGGCGTGGCGTCCTACATCAAGGCGGTGCGCCCCGAGATCAAGGTGATCGGCGTGCAGATGAACGATTCGGACGCGATGCTGCGTTCCGTCAAGGCCGGCAAGCGCGTGCAGTTGAACGACGTGGGCCTGTTTGCCGACGGCACGGCTGTCAAGCTCGTCGGCGAAGAAACTTTTCGCCTGGCGCGCGAACTGGTCGACGACTTCATCGTGGTCGACACCGACGCCGTTTGCGCTGCGATCAAGGATGTATTCCAGGACACGCGCAGCATCCTCGAGCCCTCCGGCGCGATGGGCGTGGCCGCCATCAAGCAGTACGTGGAAACCAATCGCGCCAAGGGGCAGACGCTCATCGCCATCACCTGCGGCGCCAACATGAACTTCGACCGGCTGCGCTTCGTGGCCGAGCGCGCCGAGGTGGGCGAGGAGCGCGAAGCGGTTTTCGCCGTCACGATCCCCGAGGAGCGTGGCAGCTTCAAGCGCTTTTGCGAGCTGATCGGCCCGCGCGCCGTCACCGAGTTCAACTACCGCATCTCGGACGCGGACCAGGCGCATGTGTTCGTCGGCATCGCCACCATCAACCGCGAAGAAACCGCCAAGCTCGCACGCAGCTTCACGCGCCACGGCTTCGACACGCTGGACCTGACCGACGACGAACTCGCCAAGCAGCACGTGCGCCACATGGTGGGCGGCCGCAGCAGCCTGGCGCAGGACGAACGGCTCTACCGCTTCATCTTCCCCGAACGGCCGGGCGCGCTGATGCGCTTTCTCTCCAGCATGCATCCGGGCTGGAACATCAGCCTCTTCCACTACCGCAACCAGGGCGCCGATTACGGCCGCATCCTCGTCGGCATCCAGGTGCCCAAGGCCGACAAGCAGGCGTTTCGCGCCTTCATCGAAGGGCTGGCCTACCCGTGCGAAGACGAAACGGACAATCCCGCTTATCGCCTCTTTTTGAAGTAACCCGTTTGCGCCCTGCTACGGTGCGGGCTCACAATGAGAGTGCGAATGCCGACGCGGCCCGGGTGACACGCCCGGCCGTACCGGACGCGCCACCGGCGTCGAACTGAGCCGGCGCCCTATGCCAGCCCAGCTCCTCGGTTCGCATGACGGTCAATCGCTCTCTC
>JAMFRW010000227.1 GCA_026224975.1 Rhodoferax sp.
AGAAACGGCGAAGAAGCTCAAAGCTCAAGGCCACACGTTGAAAATCGAGCGAGGCGCCGGCGTACGCGCCAGCGTGACCGACGAGGCTTACGCCGCTGCTGGCGCTGAGTTGGTGGATCGAAGCACGGCCTTCGGCTGCGAGCTCGTGCTCAAGGTGCGCAGGCCCGACACAGCTGAGCTGCAGCTGATGGAGCCGGACACCGCCGTTGTCGGCATGCTCAACCCCTTCGACGCGGCCGGCCTCAAGGCACTCGCCGAAGCGGGGCTGACCGCCTTCGCACTCGAAGCCGCGCCGCGCACCACGCGGGCGCAGAGCATGGACGTGCTCTCGTCGCAAGCCAACATCGCCGGCTACAAGGCCGTGATGATCGCGGCCGACAGGTACCAGCGCTTCTTCCCGATGCTGATGACGGCGGCCGGCACGGTGAAAGCCGCGCGCGTCGTGATCCTCGGCGTGGGCGTGGCCGGCCTGCAAGCCATCGCCACCGCCAAGCGGCTGGGCGCGGTGATCGAAGCGTCGGACGTGCGGCCTTCGGTGAAGGAGCAGGTCGAGTCGCTCGGCGGCAAGTTCATCGAGGTCTCGTACGACACGCCCGAAGAGAAAGAGGCGGCCGAAGGCGTGGGCGGCTACGCCAAGCCGATGCCACCGAGCTGGCTCGCGCGCCAGGCGGTCGAAGTGGCCAAGCGCGTGGCCGCGGCCGACATCGTGATCAGCACCGCGCTGATCCCCGGCCGCGCCGCCCCGACGCTGATCACCGAAGACATGGTCAAGTCCATGAAGCCGGGCTCGGTGATCATCGACATCGCCGCCGGCAAGGGCGCCGACACCAGTGGCGGCATGACGGGCGGCAACTGCCCGTTGAGCGAGGCCGACAAGACTGTCGTCAAGCACGGCGTGACGATCGTCGGCGAGACCAACCTGGCCGCGCTGGTGGCCGCCGATGCCTCCGCGCTCTACGCCCGCAACGTGCTCGATTTCCTGAAGCTCGTGTTGACCAAAGAGGGCACGTTCGACGTGCCGATGGACGACGACATCGTGGCCGCGTGCCTGATGACCCAAGCTGGTGAAGTGAAGAGGAAGTAAGCAAATGGAACACGAAATCGTCTCCCACACCATCACCAACCTGATCATCTTCGTGCTGGCCATCTACGTCGGCTACCACGTGGTCTGGACCGTGACGCCCGCACTCCACACGCCGCTGATGGCGGTCACCAATGCGATCTCGGCGATCGTCATCGTCGGCGCCATGCTGGCCGCGGCGCTCACCGAAGGTGGCGTCGGCAAGATCTTCGGCGTGCTCGCGGTCGCGCTCGCGGCGGTCAACGTGTTCGGCGGCTTCCTGGTCACCCGGCGAATGCTGGAGATGTTCAAGAAGAAGGACAAGAAAGTCGTCGCGAAGGGGGATGCCAAGTGAGCATGAACCTCGTCACGCTCCTGTATCTGATCGCGAGCGTCTGCTTCATCCAGGCCCTGAAGGGCCTCTCCCACCCGACCACCTCGATCCGCGGCAACCTGTTCGGCATGATCGGCATGGCGATCGCGGCGGTGACCACCGCGGCGCTGATCGTCAAGCTCGCCAATGGCAGCGTCATGGGGCTGAGCTGGGTACTGCTCGGCCTGGTCGTCGGCGGCGGCTACGGCGCCTACCGCGCCAAGACCGTCGAGATGACGAAGATGCCCGAGCTGGTGGCGTTCTTCCACAGCATGATCGGCCTGGCGGCGGTGTTCATCGCCGTGGCTGCGGTGTCCGAGCCGCACGCCTTCGCGATCGTCGCCAAGGGCGAAGCGATCCCTGGCGGCAACCGGCTCGAGCTGGCGCTGGGCGCGGCCATCGGTGCGATCACCTTCAGCGGCTCGGTGATCGCCTTCGGCAAGCTCTCGGGCACGTACAAGTTCCGCCTGTTCCAGGGCGCGCCGGTGCAGTTCAAGGGCCAGCACATCGTCAACCTCGTGCTCGGGCTGGCGCTGCTGTTCTTCATCTACGGCTTCGTCGACAGCCAGAGCTGGATCGATTTCATCGCGCTGCTGGTGATCGCCTTCGTGCTCGGCGTGACCATCATCATCCCGATCGGTGGCGCCGACATGCCGGTGGTCGTCTCGATGCTCAACAGCTACTCCGGCTGGGCTGCGGCCGGCATCGGCTTCAGCCTGAACAACGCGATGCTGATCGTGGCCGGCTCGCTGGTGGGCTCATCGGGTGCGATCCTGAGCTACATCATGTGCAAGGCGATGAACCGCTCGTTCTTCAACGTGATCCTGGGTGGCTTCGGCGGTGAAGCGGCCGCGGCC
>JAMFRW010000228.1 GCA_026224975.1 Rhodoferax sp.
ATCAGGGCGGTCGCTGTCGCGAGCGTGAGTCTTCGCAAGTTCATGGAAAGTGTCTCCGAGCAATGAACAGTTGAGGATGCAAGTCGTCCCGGACGGCCGCTGGCTTCAGCGGATTTCGGCACCGCGCGTATTCACGTACAGCGCGTAGAGTGAATGGCTGCTCGCCATGAAGAGGCGGTTGTTGTCCACGCCGCCGAAGCAGAGGTTGGCGCAGCGCTCGGGCAGGTGCACATGGCCGATGGGTTTGCCCTGCGGATTGAAGACCATCACACCGTCCAGCGTCGCTGGGTCGACGCCCGGCGTGCCAGCGGAACCCCAGCCGGCCCAGATGTTGCCGTCGGCGTCGCACTTGATGCCGTCGAGCGCGCCCGCTGGCGAACCGGCATCGACATGAATGGTCTTGTTCGATAGCCGCCCATCCACCGCGACATCGAAGGCCCAGATCAGCCTGTGCGGCTGTGCGCGGCCTTCGATGACGTACAACTTCTTCTCGTCGGGCGAGAAGCACAGGCCGTTGGGTCCTTTCAGGTCGTTCAAGACCAGGCTCACCTTGCCGCTCTTGCCGTCGATCCTGTAGACCGCGTCTGGAAGTTCGGCTTTGGCAATGCGGCCCTCGTAGTCGTTGGAGGTCTGGAATGGTGGATCGGTGAACCAGATCGACCCGTCCGCCTTGCAGACGATGTCGTTGGGTGAATTGAAAGGCTTGCCTTCGAAGTTGTCGGCCAGCGCCACGATCCTTCCACTGTGCTCGGTTCGGCTGATGCGGCGGGTGACGGCCCCTTCGCACGTGACGAGTCGGCCTTGCAGGTCGCGCGTGTTGCCATTGGCATAGTTGGAGTTGGCACGGAAGGTCGTGGCCTGGCCCGTTGCCTCGTCCCAGCGGACGATCTTGTTGCCCGCCACGTCGCTTAGCAACAGGTAGTTGCCGTCACCGACCCAGACCGGTCCTTCCATCCATCGAAAACCCGTTGCAAGCCGTTCGACGCTGGCGCTGAACAGCCGGTACTTGGCGAACGACGGATCGAGGGTCTCGATGGCGGGATCGGGGTACCGCGTCGACGGTTGCCAGCCCTGCGCACGGGCCGTGACCGCGGGGGTGCTCGCTGCGAAGGCGAGCCCGGCTTTGAGCAGTCCGCGCCGGCCGCGGCTGGCGGGGGTGAATTGTTCTTCCTGCATCTTCTTGATGAGTGTTGTCGCGTGCATGAACAGGTCTCCGGGGGAAGAGAGTCGAGATGACGTATGCCTTAGGCGGCCGTGTGCGAAAGCGGGACCGGGGGCCTGGAGGATTGGACTGAAACGGTGGCGCGCTCGATGCGGCCGACGATCAACCAATAGGCGGCGATCGCGATCAGCCCGTGCACGCCGACATACACCAGCGCACTGTCGAACGACTTCGAGCCCGCCACGAGATAACCGATTGCCACCGGTGTGACGATGCCAGCCATGTTGCCCAGCGCGTTGAACACGCCACCTGTCAAGCCGATCATTTGTTGCGGCGCCGTGTCGGCAACGACCGTCCAGCCGAGGGATCCGAAGCCTTTGCCGAAGAAGGCCAGTGACATGAGCGCAACGACCATCCAGTCCGCGCTCACGTAGTTGCAAGCGATGATGCTGGCGCTGAGCAGGAGACCGATGGTGATCGGCGTCTTGCGGGCGATCGTCAGCGAACCGGTGCGCTTGAGCAGGTGATCGGAGAAGAAGCCGGTCGAGACGCCACCGACGCAGCCGCAAAGTGCCGGCAGCGCCGCGACGAACCCCGCCTGCAGAATCGTGAAGCCCCGCCCCTGCACCAGGTAGGTGGGAAACCACGAGACGAAGAACCAGGTGATCGAGGTGATGCAGTACTGCGCGATGAAGATGCCGACCAGCATGCGGCTCTTGAACAGCGCGCCGAGTTCGCTGAGAGTGGTGCCGTGCGCGGCCCGGGCGCCCGTCTTGGCTCCGGCTGCCGCGGTCTCGCCAGGCTCCGCACCCAGTTCCACCAGCGCTCCGCCGGCCACCATGTGATCGCGCTCCCGTTGGCCCAGCGACGGATGAGCGCCCGGCGCAAAGTAAGTGCGCGACCAAAGCACCGCCAGCAACAGGCCGAGCACGCCCATCACGCTGAAGATGTGTTCCCAGCCGAAGCGGTGGTCGAGCCAACCCATGAGCGGCGTGAAGATCACCAGCGAGATGTACTGCGCGCTGTTGAAGATCGCACCGGCGACGCCGCGTTCCGAGGACGGGAACCACGCCGCGATGACACGCCCCGAGGACGGGCCCACCGGCGACTCAAATGCGCCGAGCAGGAAGCGGAGCACCAGCAGCGCGAAGAAGGGGTGCACCATCCACGAGGCGCCCCCCATCAGGATGGTCGTGATGGACCAGAGCACGAGGCCGATCAGCACCGAACGCTTGGCGCCCAGCCGATCCACCATCAAGCCGGCCGGTATGTGCGCCAGCACGTACGCCCAGGCGAAAGCCGAGAAGAGCCAGCCCATGCCGACGGCGTCGATGCCGAGGTCTTTCGACATGTGGGGCCCGGCAACCGACAGCGTGGCACGGTCGCCGGTACTGAACGCCAGAACGATCGTGATGAGGGCAAGGATGACGTAGCGGCGGTTGTTCTTGAACATGTATGTCTCCTGGTTTGGCGCCTCTTGATGGGCACTTGCGCAAGCCGATGGACCAGCGCGGGAAAAGAGCCTCCTATCCGCGCCGTTTTCTGGGCGTGGTCGGGTCATCGCGGGGAAGGCTGGGCTAGCTGTGGGCCGGCGTCCTCCACGCGCCGGCGGCCTGCAGCAACCCGCGCGTGTAGCCGAGCGCGAACGACATGAAGCGCTCGCGGTTTTCATCCAGGTCCGACACCGGCACATGGTCCGGACAAAGCGGGCCCGCATAACCGCCGCGCTGGTAAGCCTTGATAGCCGCAAACATGTCGACATCCCCCTCGTCCGGAAACACCTCCTGAAAGTCGAGATAGCCGCCACGAATGTTCCGGAAATGGACCATGAAAATCCGCCCGCTCGAGGCGATCTCTTCGATCAATGGGATCATTGCGTTGCCCGGCTCGGTGAACATCTCGGCCACCGTGCCCTGGCAGAAGTTCAGGCCATGGTTCTTGCTGCCGCTCAACGACAGGAACTTGCGCAGACCATCGGCCGAGCCGACGACGTGTTCGATGCCGTTCAATCCGCCGATCGGGTACGCTGGATCGTGCGGATGGCAGGCGAGGCGCACGCCGGCCTTGTCGGCCGCAGGGACCAGACCCTCGACCAGGAACTCGATCGCCTTCCAGCCGTGCGCCTCGCTGACCTTCGGCACGTCACGCGCCATTTTCTGGCCGCAGAGCATCGCTGACTCAGCGTCGCCTTCTTGCTGGTTAGTCGGGTAACCGACGCCCCAGTACGAGTTCTTGCGGTCGCCCTCAGGCGTGTATTCGGCGTACACGAAGCCGGAGTTCTGGGCGCCGCCGCGGCCCGGCTTCAACCCCGTGCGCGTGATGCCCACCATCTGCACGTTGTACTTGAGGCAGGTGATGCCAGCGTCCGCCGCCTTCTGGACGTTCTCGGCCAGCACAGCGCGGCTCTTCTTGGCGCCTTCGAGATCCACCATCGAGTCAAGCAGGATCGAGCCCACATCAAGCGCAAACACATCGAGCTTGAGGCCGAAACCTTCGATCCATTGCCGATAGTCGCGCAGCTTGGCGGCGTCCCACGCGGCGATCGCGTCTTGCGACGAGACAAGGTCGGTGCCGCGGTTGTCCAGCACCACGTGTTCCACGCCGAGTTGGCTCGACAGCCGCAGGCGCTGTTCGTTCGGATTGAGAAGTTGTTCGCTGATGTACACGAGAGGTCTCCTAGGTGGCGCGCTTGGCGGCCCGCAGATAGGCGCCGGCGCCTTGGATGATGAAAGGCGAGATCGCGGTGACGATGTAGCGGGCCCCCCAGGCGATCACGTCTTGCGTGCGGGCCACGTCGGCCACCAACGTGCCGGCGACGAAGCCGCGCGCGGCGATGGTCCTGATGCAGGTTTCGATCGTGTGCCAGACCTCGGCGTTGTTCGGGTCGTGGCCGAAGCCCATCGACACGGCCAGGTCGCCAGGTCCGACGAAGTACACATCGGCGCCGCCCGCCGCGAGAATTTCGTCAAGGTTTTGCACGGCTTCCACGGTCTCGATGTGCAGCGACAGCACCTTCGCTTCGTTGGCGCGCTTGAAATAAGTGGCGCGTTCGCGCTCCATGCCGTACTGCGCGGCGCGTGTGAGAAACGCGACGCCGCGCTCGCCCTCGGGTGGGAAGTTCGAAGGCGTGACTGCCGCGACCGCGTCGGTGGCGCTGTTGACCAGCGGCACCTGCACCCCATTGGCGCCGCTGTCGAGCGCACGGCGAATGTATTCGGGCCGGTTGTAGGGCACTCGCACCATTGCCGGCACGCCGGCGGCCTGCGAGGCGCGCACCATGTCTTCGATCGCGGCCGAGTCCATCGCACCGTGCTCGGAGTCGATCAGCGTGAAGTCGAAGCCGAGATGCGCGGTGAATTCCGTCAGGCCCGGTGACGCGAAGGTCACCAAGCAACCGATCAGCGGCTTCTCGCGCAATCTCGATTTGAAGCTGGTGTCGATGATCATGACGCGCTCTTCGAGCGGATTTGCACACCCGCCATCTGCTCGATCACGCGAATCACC
>JAMFRW010000229.1 GCA_026224975.1 Rhodoferax sp.
CAGCGCCCGCAGGTCGACATCAGCTTCCCCGAGATCGAGAAGTTCGACCACCTTCCGCCGGCGCGCGTGGACGGCGCGACCGCCTTCGTCTCCATCATGGAAGGCTGCTCCAAGTACTGCAGCTACTGTGTGGTGCCTTACACCCGCGGTGAAGAAGTCTCGCGCCCGTTCGACGATGTGCTCGACGAGGTGGCGGGGCTCGCCGAACAGGGCGTCAAGGAAGTGACGCTGCTGGGCCAGAACGTCAACGCGTACCGCGGCGCGATGGGTGAGACTGCGGATATTGCCGACTTCGCTCTGCTGATCGAATACGTGGCCGAGATCCCCGGCATCGAGCGCATCCGCTACACCACCAGCCACCCGAACGAGTTCACGCAGCGGCTGATCGACGTCTACGCCAAGGTGCCACAACTGGTGAGCCACCTGCACCTGCCGGTGCAACACGGCAGCGACCGCATCCTGATGGCGATGAAGCGCGGCTACACGGCGATGGAATACAAGAGCACGATCCGCAAGCTGCGGGCGGTGCGGCCCGACATCTGCCTCTCGAGCGACTTCATCGTCGGCTTTCCCGGCGAGACCGATGACGACTTCGAGCGGATGATGAAGCTCATCGACGATGTGTACTTCGACTACAGCTTCAGCTTCGTCTTCAGCCCGCGCCCGGGCACGCCTGCTGCCAACCTGCACGACGACACGCCGCAGGCCGTGAAGCTCGCGCGCCTGCACCGGCTGCAGAAGGTGATCGACGCGAACGCGCGGGCGATCAGCGAATCGCGCATCGGCACGCGCCAGCGGCTGCTGGTGGAGGGCCCCTCCCGCAAGGACCCGATGGAGCTGACCGGTCGAACCGAATGCAACCGCATGGTCAACTTCCCCGGTGGGCCGAATGCGGCGCGGCTCATCGGCCAGATGGTGGACGTGACGATCACGCAGACGAACTCGCATTCGCTGCGGGGCGAGGTGATCGTGGAAGAGAGCGGAGCGCTGCCGGTCTGACGCAGGTTCGAATCAGCGTTGGTGCTGCTGGTTCATCCCTGGCGGCTCCGCCCGAATCCCGCCCACCAGAGGCACAGCGCGCAGGCGATGACCATCGCGCCGTAGGTCGCCATCTTGCCGTCGCGCCCGAAAGCAACGAGCCCGGCAACGAGCACGGCCGCCGAACCGGCCATCGCCCAGAGGCTGAGCGGCCACCAGCGCACGGTTTTCAACTCGCGGCGCCAAAGCAGCTTGGCGAGCGATGCGGCGATGAGGCCGATGCCGACGGCGGGCGCGAAGAAGTTGGTCAGGTGCCAGAACGCGCCGAGAGGGTTCAAACAGATGCTCCAGTGGGGACAGACGATGGTGCGATCACGAGACACGAGACGCCGCTAAACGGGTTGATCCTGATGCAGATCAAGCCGGAGCGATTTACAACGCCACTGCGCCGGTGTCATGCGATCCCCACAAAGCCGATGTCAATTTTATAATCGACGGATGAGCGTTTTCGCCCTCGGACTGAACCACACGACCGCACCGCTGGATTTGCGCGGCCGGTTTGCGTTCACGCCCGAGCAACTCACGCCCACCTTGCAGGCGTTTCGCCAGCGCCTGCAGCGCGCAAGCGAGGTCGCGATCGTCTCCACCTGCAACCGCACCGAGGTCTATGTGGGCGCCGATCCGGCCCTGGTGAGCCCTGCCGTCGAATGGCTGGCAGGTGTGGGCGGTGTGCCGGCGCACACGCTGCGCGACCATTCCTATGTGCTCGAAGGCAGCTCGGCGGCGCGGCATGCGTTTCGCGTCGCGAGCGGGCTCGACTCCATGGTGCTCGGCGAGCCGCAAATCCTCGGCCAGTTGAAGCTCGCGGTGCGCGAGGCCGAAACCGCAGGCACGCTGGGCGGCAGCCTGCACCAGATGTTCCAGCGCTCGTTTTCGGTCGCGAAGGAAGTTCGCAGCTCGACCGAGATCGGCGCGCATTCCATCAGCATGGCCGCAGCGGCAGTGCGCCTCGCCTCTCAACTCTTCGAGGACTTGCAGGAAACCAAGGTGCTGTTCGTGGGCGCCGGCGAGATGATCGAACTCGTGGCCACGCACTTCGCCGCGCGTACGCCGCGCGCCCTGGCCGTCGCGAACCGCACGCTGGAGCGCGGCGAGAAGCTCGCGGCGCGTTTCGGCGCCGAAGCGGTGCGGCTGAGCGACCTGCCCTCGCGTCTAGGTGAATTCGACATCGTCATTTCGTGCACCGCCAGTTCGCTGCCCATCATCGGCCTGGGCGCGGTGGAGCGGGCGCTGAAGGCGCGCAAGCACCGGCCGATGTTCATGGTCGATCTGGCCGTACCGCGCGACATCGAACCCGAGGTGGCGCGCCTCTCCGATGTCTACCTCTACACCGTCGACGATCTCTCGACGCTGGTGCAGAGCGCCGGCGAAAAGCGCCAGGCCGCCGTCGAGCAGGCCGAGGCCATCATCGAAACCGGCGTGCAGAGCTTCGTGCAATGGCTGGACCAGCGCGGTTCGGTGCCGCTGATCCAGGCGTTGCACACCCAGGCAGATGAATGGCGCGCAACCGAGATCGCGCGCGCCCGCAAGCTGCTGGCCAAGGGCGAAGACATCGAAGCTGTGCTGGAAGCGCTCTCGCGCGGCCTCACGCAGAAGATGCTGCACGGCACGATGGCCGAGCTGAACTCGTCCGACGGCGACCACCGCGCGCAACTTGCGCAGACGGTGTCGCGCCTGTTCCTGCGCCAGAATCCCCGCCCGCCCGTCGACGCCAAGCGTTAGCGGCGCTCCGCCCGCCACCATGTCGCGTGGCGGGGCTGGTGCGTGCTGCTGTGGCCGTGCGTGATGCTCCGCCTTTGTTCTTTTCGGCAAGCACCGCCGAGAATCGTCCGCAGATCGACCCATCTCCATGAAAGACTCCCTCCGCCAGCAATTCGAGCGCCTTGCGCTGCGCCTGAACGAACTCGACGCCACGCTGGCCGAGGGCACGCTGGCGAGCGACATGAAGCGCTACCGCGAACTCACGCGCGAGCATGCCGAGGTGTCCGGGCTGGTCGAGCGCTTCCGGCGTTTCGAGCAGCGCGAGCGCGACCTGGCCGCCGCGCAGGAGATGCTGCTCGACCCCGAAATGGCCGAGATGGCGCAGGAAGAAATCGCCTCGGCCCAGGCCGACACAGCCTGCCTGCACTTCGAGCTGCAAACCGCGCTGCTGCCGCGCGACCCCGACGACGCGCGCAATGCCTTCATCGAAATCCGCGCCGGCACCGGCGGTGACGAATCGGCGCTCTTCGCCGGCGACCTGGCGCGCATGTACCTGCGCCACTGCGAGCGCCGCGGCTGGCGCACCGAGCTGATGAGCGAAAGCACCAGCGACCTCGGCGGCTACAAGGAAGTGGTGTTTCGCGTGGAGGGCGACGATGTGTATGCGCGGCTCAAGTTCGAATCGGGCGGCCACCGCGTGCAGCGCGTGCCGACGACTGAAACGCAAGGCCGCGTGCACAGCAGCGCCTGCACCGTGGCGGTGTTGCCCGAGGCGGACGAAGCCGACGAAGTGACGCTCAACCCGGCCGAGCTGCGCATCGACACCTTCCGCGCCAGCGGCGCCGGCGGCCAGCACGTCAACAAGACCGACAGCGCGATCCGCATCACCCATTTGCCGACCGGCATCGTCGCCGAATGCCAGGACGACCGCTCCCAGCACCGCAACAAGGCCAAGGCGATGGCCGTGCTGACCGCGCGGCTGCGCGACAAGAACCGCAACGAACGCGCCGCCAAGGAAGCCGCCACCCGCAAGGGCCTGATCGGCACCGGCGACCGCAGCGACCGCATCCGCACCTACAACTTCCCGCAGGGCCGCTTCACCGACCATCGCATCAACCTGACGCTCTACAAGTTGGACGCAATCATGAACGGCGACCTGGACGATGTGGCCGCCGGCTTGCAGGCTGCGCAGGCCGCTGAACAACTGGCGCTGCTGGAAGGCCGGGCGTGAACGTCGCGCAAGCGCTGGCGCTGGCTCATGAGCGGGGGCTGGACCGCGTGGATGCCACGCTGCTGCTGTGCG
>JAMFRW010000230.1 GCA_026224975.1 Rhodoferax sp.
ACCCGCCGACCGCCACAGCATGAGCCCCCACCGGGCGCCCCCTGCCGCGCCACGCACACCACCGCACAAGCACTGACATGGCCTCGATCACCTCGCTCAGACCCGCAGTGCCACCACGCAGCATTAGTCCGAAGGCCACGGGTCAACTGCTGTCCGGCGACGCCCTCAGCCTCATCAGCGTGACCCGAGCCTTCGGCGCATTGAAGGCCGTCGATGATGTGACGCTCAACGTACAAGCGGGCCAGAAGTACGCCGTCCTCGGCTCCAACGGTGCAGGCAAGACTACGCTGTTCAACGCCATCACCGGCGACTTCCCGCCGACGGCTGGGCGCATTCATTTCTTCGGTGAAGACATCACCGACCTGCCGCCGCACGAACGCATTCGCAAGGGCATGCGGCGGACTTATCAATCGTCGCTGCTGTTCCGTGATCTGACAGTGCGCGACAACCTCTTCCTCGCGGTGCGCGGCGTGGCGAGTGGGCGCTTCAGCTTCATGCGGGCGCGAGCGAGGCACGCTTCGACAATCGCGACGAATGATCTGCTCGATCGCGCGCGGCTCTCGCACATCGCCGATGAACTTGTCGCCAATCTGGCGCATGGGCAGCAGCGGCAACTGGAAATCGGCATGGCGCTCGCGGGCGCGCCGCGGCTGATCCTGTTCGACGAACCTGCTGCGGGGCTCTCGCCGGCCGAGCGGCGCGAGTTGGTGTTGCTGCTGACTTCGCTGCCGGCGCACATGAGCTTCGTGCTGATCGAGCATGACCTCGACATCGCGCTGCGCGTCGTCGAACGTGTGACCGTCATGCACAACGGCCGCGTGCTGCGCACCGGCACGCCGGCCGAGATCGAGGGCGATGCGCAGGTGCAGGCGATCTACATGGGGAGCAAGCATTGATGGGCTGGTTCTCGCGTGACCTCGATGAGCAGAAGACCGGCGGCCCGGTGCTCGTGGTCGAAGGCCTCGACGTGTTCTACGGCCGCGCGCATGCCCTGCAAAGCGTGAGCCTGCAACTCGCCCATGGTGTGCTCGGCATCGTCGGCCGCAACGGCATGGGCAAGTCGACGCTGTGCAACGCGATCACCGGGCTGGTGCCGTCGCGCGGCAGCGTGCGGTTGTTGGGCGAGGAGATCCAGGGCCGTGCACCGAACGACATCACGCGGCGTGGCATTGCCTATGTGCCGCAAGGGCGGCGCGTGTGGCCCTCGTTGTCTGTGGACGAAACGCTGCGGCTGGTCGCGAAGAAGAAGCGCGATGTCGACCGCATCTACGCGATGTTCCCGCGGCTGGCCGAGCGGCGCGGCAACGGCGGCGCGCAGCTCTCGGGTGGCGAGCAGCAGATGCTCGCGATCGGCCGTGCGCTCTTGCTCGACCCCAAGCTGCTGGTGATGGACGAGCCCACCGAAGGGCTGGCACCGGTCATCGTCGAACAGGTGGCGCAGGCGCTGCGCGACCTCGCGGCCGACGGCGCGATCGCGGTGCTGCTGATCGAGCAGAACCTGGGCGTGGCGATGACGGTGGCCGACCGCATCGGCGTGATGGTCAACGGCCGCATCGCCCAGGAGATGCCGACGGCGCAGTTGGCTGGGGACCGCGAGTTGCAGGAGCGCTTGCTGGGTGTGCGGTCGGGTGGTCATGAAGACGAGGCCGACGAGGTGCCTGCGCGTGCGTTTGATGAGCCGCAGCCTGGTCGCGTGTTGACGGTGCGGCGTGCGTATTCGGATGGGGCGCCGTCGATGAACGATCTGGCGCCTGGCACGGTGCGTGGGTTCACGCGGTGGAATGCCGGTGGTACAGCAGCGCCGGTGATGGACATTGCGCGCGGGGCGCAGGAGGGCGGGCTGGCGCCGGCGACGGCGCTCGCCTCGTCATCCACACCGTTTCCCGTCAGCGGCAGAGGGCGCCCGGCCAGCAGCACGGTCTTCGACTTCCCCGTCGCCGCCAGCAGCGCCCGCGCGGCCTATGTCGCCGGCACCTTCGACACCAAGGCGCGCGAGCTGTTCTTCCTGCGCCAATGCCTGGAGAGGCTGGGCTTGCGCGTGGTCACCGTCGATCTCTCGACCTCCGGCAAGCCGTCACCCGCCAGCGTTCACCCGCGTGAGGTGGCGCGGCATCATCCGCAGGGCGAGGCGGTGGTGTTCAGCGGTGACCGCGGCAGCGCGACCGGCGCGATGGCGCTGGCATTCGAGCACTTCGTGCAGACCCGGCGAGATCTCGGCGGCCTCATCTCGGCCGGCGGTTCGGGCGGCACCTCGATGGCGAGCCAGGGCATGCGCGCCTTGCCCATCGGCTGCCCGAAGGTCATGGTCTCGACCATGGCAAGCGGCGACACGCGGCCGTACGTGGGCCCGAGCGACATCTGCATGATGTATTCGGTGACCGACGTGCAGGGCATCAACCGCATCAGCGAGAAGGTGCTGGCCAATGCGGCTCACGCGCTGGCCGGGATGATCGCGCACCCGGCCGTCGAATCGGCCTCGACCAAACCGGCCATCGGGCTGACCATGTTCGGCGTGACCACGCCGTGCGTTCAGGCTGTGACCAAGCGGCTGGAAGAAGCCCATGACTGCCTGGTGTTCCACGCGACGGGCGTGGGCGGCCAGTCGATGGAGAAGCTCGCCGACTCGGGCTTGCTCGCCGGTGTAATCGATGTCTCGACCACGGAGGTAGCCGACGAGATTGGCGGTGGCGTGCTCTCGGCTGGGCCCACACGCATGGACGTGTACGCGCGCCACGCGCTGCCTTATGTGGGCTCGTGCGGTGCGCTCGACATGGTGAACTTCGGCGCCTGGGAGACGGTGCCCGAGCGGTTCAAGTCACGCAAGCTCTATCGCCACAACCCCAACATCACGCTGATGCGCACGACGGTCGAAGAATGCCGCGCCATCGGGGAGTTCATCGCCGCCAAGTTGAATGCGATGCAAGGGCCGGTTCGATTTTTGATCCCCGAAGGCGGCGTGTCTGCGATCGACAGGCCGGGCCAGCCGTTTCATGACCCGGAGGCGGATCGGGTGCTGTTCGCGACGATCGAAACGCAGTTCCGTTCTGGTACTGATCGCAAGCTGGTGAGGTTGCCGATGCACATCAACGATGAGGCCTTTGCAGATGCGTTGGTGGTGGCTTGGCACGAGGTCTACCGGCCAGCAGTTGGCGCGATGCGCGCGTGAACGGGATGATGAACGTGCGCTTCGATATCGCTCAAGGTGGCTGGCACTTCGACAGGCTCAATGCGAGCGGTTGGGGAGGCACGAGCGGTGAGCAAGCGAGCATCGACTTCCTATCTCCCGCTCAGGCTGAGCCTGTCGAAGCCCCATCCCGAAGCACAACCATGACCTCTTTTCAACCCCGCTCAAACTGAGCCTGTCGAGGTCCGCACCCAAAGCGCATCCACATACACCCCACCACCATGCCCCGCATCGCCCGACAAACGCTCCTAGACCGCTTCCGCGCCAAGATCGCAGCCGGGCTGCCCGTCATCGGCGGTGGTGCTGGCACGGGCCTCTCCACCAAGTGCGAAGAGGCGGGTGGCATCGACCTCATCGT
>JAMFRW010000028.1 GCA_026224975.1 Rhodoferax sp.
TCGCCGCCGAGCGCGGCGATCAGGATGCAGTGGATCGGGCCCGGCCCGTCGGTGGCGAGGTCGGTCATGCGGGCTGCAGCAGGCCGATGAAGAAACGGTTCAGGCGGTCCCCGAGGCGATCCCACAAGCTCGGGTTCGAGACGATCTCGACGCGGTAGAACGACGGACACAGCACCGCTGCGTCGGCCACCTCGCCGCACAGGCCACAGCCGACGCAGCCGTTCGTCACATGCGCCACCGGCTCGCGCTTCAGCGGGTCGTCTGCCGTCTTCACCGTCAGCGTCGGACAGCCGGAAAGCCGGATGCACGAGTGGTCGCCGGTGCAGGTGTCTTCATCCACGCCGAACCGCACGCGCGCCGTGCGCAGCTTCTGCTCCAGGCGGCGCGCGCGGATCGGCTTGAGGCGGCGCTGGCGTTCGAGCTGGCACTCGCCTTCGGCGATGATGACCTTCAGGCCGGGGAAGGGCGACGCGATGGCCTCCTTCAGCAGATCGCGCACTTTCGCGACGCGGTAGTTGTGTACCGTGCGCAGCCACTTCACGCCCATGCCGCGCAAGGTGTTCTCGATCGTCATCTCGGTCTGCGTCGCGCTCGCGCCCTCGGCCTCGCGGCGCGACTCGGCGTCGGGCGTGGAGATCGTCTCCTGCGTGCCGGTGGCCGAGGTGTAGCCGTTCTTCATGATCACCAGGATCCCGTCGCCCCGGTTCAGCAGCGTCGACGACACGCCCGAGAGCAGGCCGTTGTGCCAGAAGCCGCCGTCGCCCATGATGGCGATCGGCCGCTGCGCGGAGAAGTTCTTCACCGCGGCGCTCGACGCCATGCTCATGCCGTAGCCGAGGATCGAGTCGCCCATCGAGAACGGCTCGAAGGTCGCGAACGAATGGCAGCCGATATCGGCCGAGATGTGCAGCTTGCCGACCTCGCGCTGCACCAGCTTGAGCGCCGCGAACACCGGCCGCTCGGGGCAACCGGTGCAGAAGTTCGGCGGGCGCGCCGGCACCACGCCGCCGGCCGCTTCCGCGGCCTGCTCGCGCGCCACGGTCAGTTCGCGGATGAAGCGCTCGCCTGGCGACACATCCAGCGAGGGCAAGTGCCGGGCAAGGAAGGCGAGCAGGCCGCGAACGATCATGTCGACGGTGTATTCGCCACCCATGGGCAGCATGTCCTTGCCGTGCAGGCGAGTCTGGATGTCGGCGCGGCGCAGCAGGGTTGCCACGTCCTGCTCGATGAACTCGGGCTGCCCCTCCTCGACCATCAGCACCGCAGCCTTGCCGAGGCAGAAGCGCTCGATCTGCGCCGGCACCAGCGGGTAGACAACGTTGAGCACCAGCAGCGGAATCGACGGCTCGCCGGCAGGATCGGTCAGGCCCGCTTGTTCGAGCGCACGCATCGTCGTGTTGTAGAGCCCGCCCTGCACGATCAGGCCGACGCTCGCATGCGCGCCATCGAACCATTCGTTGAGCCCGGCCTCCTCGATGTAGCGGCGCGCCGCCGGCATGCGCACCTCGTACTTCAGCTTCTCGTGGCGGAAAGTCGCTGGCGGGTGCGCGAGCCGGTCGTAGCTGAAGGCCGCAGCCTCGCGCAGGTGCAGGCTCGAGATCGCCGGTGCGACGTTGTCGCGCGTCGCGAAGCTGCCCTGCAGATGGCAGGCGCGGATGCGCAGTTCCATCA
>JAMFRW010000231.1 GCA_026224975.1 Rhodoferax sp.
CATGGTGCTCATCGCGACGCTGGTCTTCTGGAATTACGCGATGGATTACTGCACCTATCGCTTCCCGGCCATCGAGCGCATGGCCGCGCCACCCAAGCTCTGCCTGGTGCGAGACGGCAAGCTGCTGCGCCGGAACATGCGCCGCGAATTCATCACCACCGAGGAACTCTTTGCCAAGTTGCGCGAGCAAGGGATAGAAGCCGTGGCCGATGTCAAGCTGATGTATCTCGAATCGGACGGCGAAATGAGTCTGATCAAACGCAGTGGCTGAATCACGGCATTGGCGCCCAAGCCTGTCAGACTCCTCTTCCCTGCTGCGCAAATCGGGTTGCGACGGATGACGATCATCGACAACAAGAATGCCCAACCACCCCCAGCCTCCGCGCCGGGCTGGATGGGCTGGTGGGCGATGATGGCGCTGGCCACGCTCGTCACCGCGCTGGCCACGGCCTGGGGCGTGCGGCACGAGTTCGAACTCCGGCACGAGCAGGCGGCTGCCAGGCTGCAGGCGGTCTCCGAATTGCGCGTGGCCGAAGTCCGCAGCTGGATGGACCGGCAGATGAGCCTGGCCTATTTTCTCGACGACAGTGTCTTGTTCGCCGATCTCTTCAACCGCTGGCGCAACGACGGCGACGATACCGCCGGCAGCAATTTGCTCAAACGCGTCGCCGACTTTCGCAAGGCGACCGAAGGCGACGTGGCCTTGCTGCTCGACGACCGCGGCAACGTCCTGGCGCGCGAGAACCCGTCGGCCGGTGCCGTCGAAGAAGAACTGCGCGCAGCAGTGCGCGACGCCATCGAGCGCGGCGAAGCGGTGCACACCAGCATCTATCGGCGTGCCGACGGCAAGACCTCGCTGTGCCTCGATGTGGTGATCCCGTTGCTGAAGACCGGTGACAAGGCGAGGGGCGCCATCGTCTTCCGCACCGACCCGCGCCGCGCCGTCTTCCCGCTGATCAATGCGCCCGTCGCCGATCACCCGCGGGCCGAATCGGTCCTGTGGCAGCGAAGAGGCGACCAGGTGGTGAACCTGAGCGACACGCAGCTGGTGCGCCATGAAGCGGGCACGGTGAGCGAGCCCATCGCGACCTCGCCACTCGTGATGGCGCGTGTGCTGCGCCGCGAGGTGGTGCCCGGGCAGGCCTTCCGCGGGGTGGACTACGCCGGGTTCGAGGTGGTGGCGACGGCGATGGAGATCAAGGGCACCGACTGGTGGCTGGTCTCCAAGGAATCCATCGCCGACATCGAGGCGCCAGCGCGAGAAAACGCCAAGTGGATCATCGGCGTGGCCCTGCTGGCATTGCTGGCCTTCGGTGCCATCACACGGCTGATGTCGCAACGGCATGCGCTGGCCTCACTGCAGCGCGGGCAGGCCGAACAACAGCGGCTGGACACGCTCTCCAGCGCGCACGATGCCTCCGAGGCGCGCAGCGAGCGCGCCCTGCAGGAGAGCGAGGCGCACTACCGCAGCGTGGTCGCGGTGCTGACCGAGGGCATCGTGGTGTGTGACACCGCAGGCAAGGTGCTGAGCTGCAACCCGGCCGCCGAACGCATCCTGGGCTGTACCGAAGCCGAGTGGCGCACCGGCACTGCCCAGACGCCGGGCTGGCACCCGGTACGGCGTGATGGCAGTCCGATGCCGCCGGAAGAAACGGCCGCCGGCCGGGCCTTGAGCACTGGCAAGGCTCAGCTCGGCAGCACGCTCACCTCCATCGGCCCGGCGGGCGATGTCTCGACCTTCGAGGTGAGCGCCACGCCGGTCATGAGTCCCGACACTGGCGAGATGATTTCCGTCGTCGCCTCGTTCTCCGACGTGACGCAGCAGACCCGCAACCAGCGTGAACTCGAGCAGCACCGCGACCGGCTGGAAGAGCTGGTCGAGCAGCGAACGCTGGCCCTGCAGGCGGCCAACACCGAGCTGACCGAATCGGCGCGTTTCAGCCGTGAGATCGCCAACACCATTCCCGGCATGGTGACCTACTGGGACCGCGAGCTGCGCTGCCGCTTTGCCAACCAGCCATACCTGGACTGGTCAGGCAAGAGCGCGGAGCAGGTGCTGGGCCACACGCGGCACGAGATCTTCGGAGAGGAATATGCGCCCACCGTGGCGCTGCGCCTGGAGGCGGCGCTCGAAGGCCGTGCGCAGAGCTTCGAGCGCGAGACCACACGCAACGACGGCCAGCCGCACGTCCACCAGATCCACTACACGCCGGCGCACACGGGCACCGGCACCACCTGCGGTGTGTATGTGATCGCGTTCGAGATCACCGCGCTCAAACAATCCGAGGCGGCGCTGCAACAAGCCAACGAGGCACTGCTGCTGTCGAGCAGCCAGGCGCACAGCGCCACCCGCGCCAAGAGCGCCTTCCTGGCCAACATGAGCCATGAGATCCGCACGCCGATGAACGCCATCATCGGCCTGACCCACCTGATGGCCCGCGATGCGAAGGACGGCCTGCAGCGCGACAGGCTGGGCAAGATCGGCGATGCCGCACAGCACTTGCTGCAGGTCATCAACGATGTGCTCGAACTCTCCAAGATCGAGGCCGGCAAGCTGCTGCTGGAATCGCGCGATTTCGATCGCGACGAGTTGCTGTCGAAGACCTTCGACCTGGTGAGCGAACGCGCTGCCGAGAAGGGCCTGGAGTTGATGCTCGACACCGAC